>JAIKZC010000200.1 GCA_024682575.1 Lachnospiraceae bacterium
TATTCATTATACAGTTATTAATTATAAAAAAACCGTGACAAAAGATCTTTTCATTGAATCTTTTGTCACGGTTTCACCGTTTTCTCTGAAACTGTTTTGCTTGATGATGAGCCTTCTATCCTACCACCGTCGGACGTAAAAAATAGAAGATGGGAATATTTCTCATTATGAAATAAATCACCGCAACAATCCCTATCGCAATTACTGTTCTCTGATAAACCCTTTCATAAATTCCTTCAAAGCTAACAATATCAAGCATAAAAGATACCATTACAACTATCGCAGGAAGCAGAACAAAAAATAATGGGTTATATCTGAAGGCCTGATAAAAATGAAGTTCTATCATTGAAACCGCCATTCTTGTAGCTCCACATCCCGGGCAGTCAAGTCCAAAATATTTATTAATTGGGCATTCAATAAAGCCTCCCAGATGTGTTCCAAAAATATAATATAGAAATCCAGCAACTCCGATGGGAATGAAAAGCCACAGTCGCTTATAATTAATCTTCATATGCCAAACCTCCAAAAAGCTATCGTAAGTCTAACACTTCATGAGGCTTTTTTCAACAAAATGATGTCAGGGTCTTACAAGCACTATAGGGAAAGTATATCCCGAAGCCTCCGCAGCGCAGATACCATACTGTTTTCCATCATTTAAAGTGTAGAATAACAGCCTGAAAATAGGATCAGTGCCATCTTCAAGATCATAAGCATATTCATAAGCGTACAGACAGTTGTCCTTCCACTCATATGGTGCGGGGAATGGCTCTGAACCTTCATATCTATCTTCTGTCTCTTCCCAAAAATCATCAAAGCTTCCCATTCCGTTATATTCGAGAAGATCTCCATACTCTTTAATTAACTGATCATACAATTCTCTTGCCGATTCCTCATCCACACCCTTCATGGTCACTGTGCACGTATCATCACTAATGTCATAAGAAACAAATATATTCACTTTATAATCAATACCGCCTTCCGACTCATTTAGAAATGACATGGCCTTCCAGCCGCCCTTGATCAGTTCCGGATCTGTTATCTGCTCTGCATCCTTAAGCTCCTCAAAATCTGAGAGCTCCATATCAATTGCAAGTTTATCCTTAAGTTCTTCTCTGAAATCATCAGTAATAAAATCAAAATCAGATCTTTTAGGTGTATCATAGGTTGAGAAATCATCAGCCGTCATATCAGAATAGTCATCGGATTTTTTACTGCTTTCCTTTTCTTCACCTTTATCCTTCTTTTTGCCCGAATCATCACCATCATCATTGTCTGATTCGCTTGCCTCAGCAATAATACCTTCCACCCTTTCCTTTGATTCATCAATTTTGGGCTTTATAACTAACACGAATATGGCAACAACAGTTACCGCGAATAGCACAAACAGCCCGGCAATTATACCGATTATCAATCCGGTCTTGGATTTCGGTCTTTGTCCGTAATTGCCATACATGTCCTGATTATATTGTCCCTGATAATACTGATTCTGTCCGTATTGCTGCTGTCCATATTGCTGCTGCCCGTATTGCTGCTGACTATATTGATTGGCTTGTGACTGATCATATTGGGGCTGACCATAATTCTGCTGATTATTTTGAGAAAAATCGTTCTGCTGTATATTACCGGGCATCCTCAATTGGTTTCCACAATTTGGGCAGACATTTACTCCATCAGGAATCTGACTTCCACAATTCTGACAAAACATAGTATCAACCTCCTAAAATCCTCATAATTCCCCCAAAAACGCAAATCATCACATATTCATTATAGCATGATCAATCATGAATAAATCGTGACAAACCAATCATTCATTGAATAATTTGTCACAGAGTTTTATTATACTGTCTTTTGTGATATTCCCCTGATATTATTAAGAGTCCAATCCTCATTTACAACTGTCACTACGCTGCCGCAGTAGGCACATTTCGCGGTTTCGTTAATATTAAGCGGAGCTCCGCAATACGGGCAGTGTATGCTGCTCATACCATTAATCATTCTGGTTCTGACACCGCTCTTCCGACATATGTCCCATTCATATTCCATGAATTTTTCCCTACGCATATCTCCGGAAATCACTCTGCCTGTTCTGTCATCAAGAACGTAAGCAACTATGCGGGTCCTCATTTTTACAAGAATATGGTCCATTCCTGCATTCTGATAAAATCCTATAAAACTAACCTCCAGCACCGCAACCCTTTCGGTGCAGGGCGTCCTGTGAAACTGCCTGAATTCATTAAGCTGTAAATTACTCTGATTATAAAAGGCATCTGTAAAATAAGGCTTAAGTGATTCGATATTTTTCTCATGCCATTTCTGCTGCATTTGAATATAAAGGTTTGCCAACTTTTCCCTAAGTTTTGCTTCGTTAAAATTCGGGTCAAGTTCCCTATACCTGCCAATCGGATTAAATCCATTTCCATAATCAATTCCTGCCATCTCACCTCTATTCTTTTTCTTCGAAGGAAACAGCGCTTCTTTTATCATAAAGAAAAGAATCATAACAGCAAAAATAATAACAACAATTATAGTTGTCAAAAAATCAAATGCAATATCATCGCCGTAGCTGCTACCACTGTCGCTTCCTCCGCCTCCACCGCCGTAGTCTGAATCACCTGCAAAATTACCAAAATCAGCGATGGCATTTACCGGTTTAAATACAAAGCACAGGGTAAGCATAAGCAAAATCACAGCAACTATCATAAATAATCTTTTTTGTTGTTTTTTATTCATATCTGCCCCCCAATCGTATTTTATTACCTAATGCTAATAGCTCTTCTTAGCGCCAGGACAGTGGTCGAAAATAAATTTCTCCACGAAAGGAAAATCTTCATTTTGGGCATAAACCTGATTCTTGGTGAGCACTTCGTTAACATATATGGTGTTCCGGCTACGATTTACCTTCACACTTGTCACATTCCTGAAGCTGGATGATGTCGAATATTTTGAGGCTGTCACTAGTCCCTGTCCGACCATGGTCAGATTCCCCGTAGCCGAACCAACAAGCATTCCGAGCCAGCCTATAGCCTGTGCCTTCTTAAACTGACTTGGCATCTGATTATGGATTACACCTTCCTCATTCATCTCAAAAAGCACCATATACTTTCCGCCGTTCATAGCCGCAACTATCAAATAAGCAATTGCTCCGATTATCAGGAAGATGGGCGTAATTATCGCAAAGCAAACTAACATTCCCTTAATCGAATCCAGCCCTCCTCCTGTTGCAAGACCGATTATTAAAACTAAAGCACAGGTTATTCCAACTGTAAGCAGCAACGCTTTCATAACAGTGATCAGCAAAGTTGGATTGCTGATCATATTCATTTCATAATACCATCTGTAGTATCCGTCCGGACCTAAAACTATATTCGGACTTACATATTCTCCGACAATCTGACCATTCTGTCTGCGATTATAATTACCCTGCTCTGCTGGTCTGATCTGTCGGTTGTTAACGTTTGCCTGCGCTGCCGGTCGCATTTGTTGGCGATTGTCAGCACCGCAGTTGAAACAAAATTTAGCATTATCATCAATCTTAGTTCCACAATTCATACAATATTTTGCCATATTTTTATCCCGCCTTTATGATTTCTTACTATCATTTTAACAAAAAACATATCGTCCGGTACCGCTATATGTTTTTTGATAAGAAATGTCTTCTTTTCATCTATAGTCATAGGGACATCTTCCTTAAAAACAGCTGCAATTACCCTCCAAAATCTGTTTTGCGGATGCCCATAGAAAAACTGCACTTCTCTTGACTTGACCGAAGGAAAGCTGCCTAATATAAGTATTCTCGAATCTTTATCAAAAACAGGTGGAATCGAATGCTTAATCATGTAAGTTCCTCTTTTTCATCATTAATTCATCTATAATTCCAATTATATTACTTATTTATTGGATTCGGTACTCAAAAAGCTAGCAAAAGATTTTTTTGCACAAAAAAAAGCGCTGACTCCTTTCGGAATCAGCTCTTAATTTATGCTTGACAAATGCGTATTTACGCTGTTCAGTTAAAATGATATCAGGGTCAAAAGTGATGTCATCATAATATCCACAACCTCCTTTTCCCTTGATTCAAGATACTCCTTGAGAATGTTTCGATCTTTACATATACTAATTGTTTTTAAGATTGTTTCCTTACTACGTCCATGAAGCCTTCTCTGCTCATTATATATCTTAGAAAACAGAATATACTGATTCAAAATATCCATGCTGTCAGTCTGGTGAATAACCTTAGGATTGTAAAACAGGTCTGAAAAGACTGTAGCCTTAATGATATGCTTTACAAAATTTTCATTTCCTGCCTCTTCAATTTCTTCACCGTTCACGTTGTATAAAGCCATGTCCTGTTCCTTTCTCAACTAGTTAACTATATTATAGCAGATAATGATGGACATGATACTTAATTTTCTGTACGATACCAAAATTTAAAGAGCTTATGGTCTTATTCAACCAACCAAACGTTCCTACCATTAATGTTGTGGTTGATATGGTTGCCCCCCAACGCAGGATTGCCAATCCACCGCGACAGTGCTCATTTTGCGTTACTGTCTTATGAACACTGCCCTAAAACCTGCCGCTTTTTTTATTCATATCTCAATGCCTCTATAGGATTAAGTTTTGCTGCCTTATTGGCCGGATAATATCCGAAAAATACTCCAAATACCATAGAGAAGGCAACACAGCAAAGAATGCCTAAAGGCGATGCC
>JAIKZC010000298.1 GCA_024682575.1 Lachnospiraceae bacterium
ACATTCAGTGCTCTCGCAAGCCTCTTTGTATATTCAGCGATCGTAGCCTTTACTCCGTCTGATATTGACTGCGCGGGGTAAACAGAGATCGAGTCTCCGGAATGGATTCCGGCTCTCTCAATATGCTCCATTATACCCGGGATAAGAATATCTGTGCCATCGCATACGGCATCGACCTCGATTTCTTTACCCATCATGTATTTATCGACAAGAATAGGATGATCCTGAGCGATCCTGTTAATGATACCAATAAATTCATGTATCTCATCATCGTTAAAGGCAATTCTCATGCCCTGACCGCCAAGTACGTATGAAGGGCGTACAAGTACCGGATATCCAAGGTCATTTGCTGCTCTTACAGCCTCATCCGCTGTATATACGGTATGACCTGCAGGACGTTTGATACCTGTTGCAGCAAGAACTTCATCAAAGAGCTCTCTGTCCTCTGCCTTATCTACATTTTCAGCACTTGTTCCAAGGATGGGAACACCCATTCTCATTAATGCTTCTGTAAGCTTGATAGCTGTCTGTCCACCGAACTGAACTACAGCTCCGTCAGGTTTCTCAACATTAACGACATTCGCTACATCTTCCTCTGTAAGAGGCTCGAAATAAAGCTTATCAGCAATATCAAAGTCAGTTGAAACGGTTTCCGGGTTATTATTTATGATAATTGTCTCATATCCGGCCTTTGAAAATGCCCAGGTTGCATGAACAGAGCAGAAATCAAATTCAATACCCTGACCGATCCTTATAGGTCCCGAACCAAGTACAAGTATTTTTTTCTTACCTGTAGATGTTACCTCGCCGCTCTCATCTTCTCCTCCGTAAACGGAATAGAAATAAGGTGTTGCAGCTTCAAACTCGGCTGCACAGGTATCAACCATCTTAAAGGATGCAACGATATCATTCTGTACACGTACTGCTCTGACTTCATTTTCAGATGTACCGCTGAGCCTTGCAATTACAGAATCAGGGAATCCGATCCTCTTTGCCTCTCTCAAAAGCTCTACGGTCTTTTCGCCTGATTTAAGCCTTGCTTCCATCTCTGTGATGATGGCTATCTTATCTATAAACCAAAGGTCAACTTTTGTGATCTCATGAATTGTCTTATAGCTGATCTTTCTTCTTACAGCCTCAGCTATTACATAAATTCTCTGGTCGTCTACTACCTCAAGTCTCTTTAAGAGCTGTTCCTCTGAAAGTGCTGAGAAATCATAGCTTAAGAGGCAGTCAACATGCTGTTCGAGTGAACGTATAGCCTTCATCAGAGCTGCTTCAAAGCAGTTTCCAAGTGCCATAACCTCACCGGTAGCCTTCATCTGCGTTGTAAGAGTACGTTTTGCAGTGATAAATTTATCGAAAGGCAGTCTCGGTATTTTTACTACACAGTAGTCAAGTGCAGGCTCGAAGCAAGCACAAGTCTTCTTTGTGATCGCATTTTTGATCTCATCAAGGTTATATCCAAGGGCGATCTTAGCTGCAACCTTAGCGATCGGATAACCCGTAGCCTTTGATGCAAGAGCCGAAGAACGCGAAACTCTCGGGTTTACCTCGATTACACAATATTCAAATGAATTAGGATGAAGCGCAAACTGCACATTACATCCACCTGTTATTTTAAGCTCCTCAATGATATTAAGGGCTGAAGTTCTGAGCATCTGATACTCTTTATCAGAAAGAGTCTGGCTCGGAGCAACTACTATTGAATCTCCGGTATGAACTCCTACGGGATCGATATTTTCCATGTTGCAGACAGTAATTTTATTGCCTGCAGCATCTCTCATTACTTCGTACTCAATTTCTTTCCAGCCTGAAATGCAGCGTTCAACAAGCACCTGTCCTACTCTGGAAAGTCTTATTCCGTTTTCAAGTATCTCACGAAGCTCAGCCTCGTTATTTGCAATACCGCCGCCGGATCCTCCAAGTGTATATGCAGGGCGAAGAACTACAGGATAACCTATCTTACGTGAGAACTCCACACCGTCTTCAACATTTTCAACAACCAGAGAAGGTGCAACCGGCTCACCGATCTTCTCCATTGTCTCCTTGAATTCCAGTCTGTCCTCAGCCTTTTTGATAGTTGCTGCTGTCGTTCCGATGAGCCTTACTCCCTGCTCATCTAAGAAACCGGACTCTGCAAGTTCCATTCCGAGGTTAAGTCCTGCCTGTCCTCCAAGTGTAGGAAGAATACTGTCCGGCTTTTCCTTTATGATGATCTCCCTGAGCATTTTAGACGTTAAAGGCTCAATATAAACCTCATCCGCAATTTCCTTATCTGTCATGATCGTTGCAGGGTTAGAATTGACAAGACATACTTCAACGCCTTCTTCTTTGAGCGAACGGCAGGCCTGAGTTCCGGCATAATCAAATTCTGCTGCCTGACCAATTACAATCGGTCCCGAACCTATAACTAAGACCTTACGAATATCATTATTTCTTGGCATTGTTAAAATCTGTCCTTTCTGCTTGTTTTCATCATTTCTATAAATCTGTCAAAAAGATATGCTGTATCCATAGGACCTGCACACGCTTCCGGATGGAACTGAACCGTAAAGATATTTTTATTTACATACTTCATACCTTCATTTGTTCCATCATTAACATTAATGAACGCCGGAACCGCAACACTGCTGTCCATACGTTCCGCATCAACTACATAGCCATGATTCTGAGAGGAGATATATACTCTTCCTGTCTCCAGATCCTTTACCGGATGATTTGCTCCTCTGTGACCATATTTAAGCTTATGCGTATCTGCACCGGTTGCCAGTGCCATGAGCTGGTGTCCGAGACAGATTGCAAATATCGGAATATCCGTATTATAAAGCTTCTTTATCTCTTCTATAATGTCTGCACAATCCTTCGGATCGCCAGGACCGTTGGAGATCATTATTCCATCAGGATTAAAAGCTATAATTTCATCAGCCTTTGTCTTAGACGGAAATACAGTAACTGCACATCCTCTTCTTGCAAGATTCAATGCGATGTCCTTTTTCATTCCAACATCCAGAATTGCCACCTTAAGACCGCTGCCATTGAGCTCTTTCACATAATTCGGAACTCTTTCCGGAACTGCAGGCTTCTCGACTATGGAGCTTCTGGCAATTACCTTGCCCGCGTCTGTTCCGTTCTCCTCCATTGTCTTTGAAGGTTCAAGCTGATATCTGCTTTCGCAGCTTACTTTTGAAACAACATCTCCTGTCTTATACTCCTTGAGCTTTGCCTTTATCTCTTCCATTCTTGAAGCATACGAGCTGTCTGTTGTGATCATACCGTTCATCGTACCCTTCTCGCGAAGTATTTTAGTCAGAGCTCTGGTATCTATTCCTGCAATTCCAGGAATATCATTTTTCAAAAGAAAATTCTGTATTGTATCCTCAGACCTGAAATTACTTTCATTTCTTGAAAGTTCGCGGACTATAAAGCCATCCGGCCAGCCCTTTAATGATTCCATGTCACTGTAGCATACTCCGTAGTTTCCTATAAGCGGGTATGTCATGCATACTGCCTGTCCCGCATAAGACGGATCTGTAAGGACTTCAAGGTATCCTGTCATTGATGTATTAAAGACTATCTCACTGATTATCTCGCGTGTTGAGCCTATTGAAACACCTTCAAATACCATTCCATCCTCAAGTATCAAAAATGCCTGCATTACAAATCTCCTAATCTGCTTTATTTACCGGTTACATGCTGTCAACCTAAGCACCTTAAAAATCTTCTAAAACTGCTTTTTACCTTTTCGTTCAGAAACCCGCATTTTCTGCGGGTTTCCGATCAACTATCAGTAAACTCAGATAGATTTTTAATAGTCTGTCATGACTCTGTTTCTGATAATTACTTAAAATATTTTACTCCGGATTCAAATATATTCATATTCTGCTCTCCGTAGATATTAACATTTGTATATTCTGCGCGACGCTCTGCATGAGCCATCTTACCGTATACTCTGCCGTCCTCGCTTGTTATTCCTTCGATCGCATTGAATGATCCATTAACATTCCATGTCTCATCCATAAAGATCTTTCCATCGGGATCGCAATACTGTGTTGCAACCTGTCCATTCTCAATAAGCTTGTCAAGCCAATCTCCGTTGGCAACAAATCTTCCTTCTCCATGTGAAGCAGGATTTACATATACGCCGCCAAGAACTGCTGATGAAAGCCATGGTGATTTATTTGAAACAACACGTGTATAAACCATCTTGGATATATGACGGTTTATTGTATTAAATGTCAGTGTCGGGCTGTCTTCCTTCTGAGCCTCTATTATTTCGCCATAAGGAAGAAGGCCAAGCTTTACAAGAGCCTGGAATCCGTTGCAGATTCCGAGTACAAGACCATCTCTCTTATTAAGCAGATCCATCATTGCTTCCTTGATCTTTGCATCTCTGAATGCTGTTGCAAAGAATTTAGCAGATCCGTCAGGCTCATCACCTGCAGAGAATCCACCGGGGAACATAACTATCTGTGCGTCATTTATTGACTTTGTAAATGTCTCTACCGAATCAAGTATTGCCTGAGGACTCAATGTAGAGAATACCTTTACATCTGTATCTGCTCCTGCCTTCCAGAAAGCTCTTTCTGTATCGTATTCACAGTTGGTACCCGGGAATACCGGAATAAATACCTTTGGTTTCGCAACCTTATTCTTACATACATAAATCTTAGGTTCGTTGTACAGCGGGCATGAAATCTGCTCACTTCTGTCAGTCGACTTTGTAGGGAATACCTTTTCAAGCGTTGAATCATAAGCTTTTTCAAGTTCCTCAAGGCTGATAACAAGATCACCGTGACGCATCATTCCGTCATTTCTCAATTCACCTATTATCTCATAAGGAATTCCCATATTTCCAAGCTCGATAACATCCGGAACCTCTGCAAGAATATTACCTGTCTCGGAAAGGAAGAGCTTCTCAGCCTGGATTCCATCTGAAATTTCGATACCCATGCGATTTCCGAAAGCCATCTTCGCAGCCGCCGGAGCAATACCCTTTTCATCAAGAGCATATGCTGAAATAATGATTCCGTTCTTTATTGCCTGACTGAGCTTTCTGTAAAGATCAGCAACCTTATCATACTCAGGGATATCATACTCATCCACTGGGATCGTAAACTTAACAACCGCACTTCCGGGAAGCTTAAATTCAGGTGTGAGCACATTCTTTACATTTGAAACATCAACAGCAAAAGATACAAGTGTCGGAGGTACATTTATCTTCTCAAAAGTACCGGACATTGAGTCCTTACCACCGATTGAAGCAAGACCGTATTTCATCTGCGCTTCAAATGCTCCAAGGAGAGCTGAAAGCGGAACGCCCCATCCTTTGGCATCCTCTGTCATTCTCTGGAAATACTCCTGGAATGTAAAGTGAATGCTGTCCATATCACCGCCGGCTGCAACGATCTTTGCAATTGATTCAGTAACTGCATAGATTGCACCATGGAAAGGTGACCAGCTTGAAATATACGGATCAAATCCATAACTCATCATTGTGCAGACATCTGTTCTTCCCTTGTAAACAGGAAGTTTTGCAACCATTGTCTGTATCGGAGTTGTCTGGTAACGTCCACCGTAAGGCATAAGAACTGTGCCTGCTCCAATTGAGGAGTCAAACATCTCAACAAGACCTTTCTGAGAACATTCACTTAAATCTGCAAGTGTATCAAGCCATGCCTTTTTCTCATCCTTGATCTCGATCATCTCACCAAAGTATGAGTTATCCTTTGAAGGAGAAACGATCTCAGCTGTTGTTTCCTGATGTGCACCATTGGTATTAAGGAAAGCTCTGCTGATATCAACGATCTTCTTTCCTCTCCATTTAAGCACAAGTCTTGGATCCTCTGTAACTACTGCAACTTCAGTTGCTTCGAGGTTTTCCTCTGCTGCATACTTAAGGAACTGCTTAACATTCTTCTTTGCAACAACAACAGCCATTCTTTCCTGTGACTCTGAAATTGCAAGTTCAGTTCCGTCAAGACCTGCGTACTTCTTTGTTACTTTATCAAGATTGATATCAAGACCGTCAGCAAGTTCTCCAACTGCTACCGATACTCCGCCTGCACCAAAATCATTGCAGACTTTTATAAGAAGGCTTACTTCTTTCCTTCTGAAAAGTCTCTGAAGCTTTCTCTCTGTAGGAGCATTTCCCTTCTGTACCTCTGCGCCGCATACTTCTATGGACTCAGTAGTATGTACTTTTGAAGATCCGGTTGCTCCTCCGATTCCATCTCGTCCTGTACGACCTCCGAGAAGGATAATGATGTCTCCCGGATCTGCATGCTCTCTTACTACATTATTCTGTGGAGCCGCTGCCATAACGGCACCTATCTCCATTCTCTTTGCCGCATAGTCAGGATGATATATTTCATGAACGTATCCGGTTGCAAGTCCGATCTGGTTACCATAGGATGAATATCCGTGGGCAGCTTCACGAACCAGCTTTTTCTGCGGAAGTTTTCCTTTTATTGTTTCTGATACAGGAACTGTAGGATCAGCTGCTCCTGTAACTCTCATTGCCTGATAAACATAAGCTCTTCCTGAAAGGGGATCTCTTATTGCACCGCCAAGGCAGGTTGCAGCCCCACCGAAAGGCTCAATTTCCGTAGGATGGTTATGTGTCTCGTTCTTGAACATAACGAGCCAGTTCTCTTTTTTCTTACGGTTCTTTTCATCTCTGTATTCTATAGGTACTACGATCGAGCAGGCATTTATCTCGTCTGAAACCTCAAGGTCTGTAAGCTTGCCATTCTTCTTCAGCGCTTTCATTCCCATAAGGGCAACATCCATAAGACTTACAAACTTATCTCCGCCCTTTTCACTTACACGGTCGCCATATACCTTATCTCTCTCTGAAAGATAATCCTTCCATGCATTCTCGATAGGCTTTTTATAAAATCCCCTGCCAAACTTAACATCTGTAAGTTCTGTAAGGAATGTGGTATGACGGCAGTGATCAGACCAGTATGTATCAAGAACCCTGATCTCGGTTACACTGGGATCACGTTTTTCATCTTTTTTAAAATAGTTCTGAATATGCTGAAAATCTTTGAATGTCATGGCAAGTCCCAATGACTTATAAAGTTTCTCAAGTCCCGGCGTCCTTAAATTAATGAAGCCATCGAAAAATTTAATATCTTCCGGTTCTTCATAGTCGGTAACAAGAGTCTTAGGCTTCTCCATGCCAACAAGACGTGAATCTACAGGATTAATAACATAAGATTTGATCGACTCGATCTCTGAGTCTGATAATTTTCCCGAAATGCAATATACCACAGCTGTGCGGATAATAGGTTCTTCACTCTCACGAAGGAATTTGATACATTGAACTGCACTGTCAGCTCTCTGGTCAAACTGACCCGGAAGGAACTCTACCGCAAAGACAATATCGTCTTTATCCCTTTTAAAATCCTCTTCATACAAAATATCAACAGGTGGTTCCGAAAAAACACTTTTCTTCGCACGTTCAAAAACATCATTGCTGATATTCTCAACATCATAGCGAATCAAGCGCCTTACTTTAGTTTCCGCCTTGACACCGATATAATTTTTGATCTCTTCTGCAAGTTCAATAGCAGCATGAGCGTACGGTGCCTTTTTCTCAACATAGATACGTCTGACCATTTGCTGATTCTCCTTATCCCGCATACGTTATACTTTACTTACTACCTAATGAGTAAAATTCTATAAAACCCTTCATTTTTTCAAGTACACCAAGATAAATGCGCTCATCCGCTCCTTCAGACCAGCGCTTTGCAATCCTGTTTCCTTCGATAACATACTTGCTAAAAAAGCCTTTTAATATTTTTACATCCCTGATTGTGGCTCTGGCTATGAAATTTCTTTCATCCTCATGATCTTTTATACGATACCTCGTATAAATATAAGGATAATTTCTATCTATGAGTTTTGACTGGCCTGCTTTCTTTATAAATGCAAGCAGTGTACTGTCATAGACCGGGAAATTGAGTGATGATTCCCCGTATTTTCCGTCATATTTTTTTGAAAAATCGCCTTTGGCTTTTGACATGAAGTACGGAATATACTCTGCAAGTGCCATAACGTCATCCCCGTATTCCCTTATGAATTCCAAGGCAAGCGCATTCTCTGACTCCATAATCCTTTCTCCTTTTAATACAACAGTTTGATTTTACAGGCAGAAAACATAGATTGCCTATATTATCAATAGTAACTAAACCACAATTCAATACAGTATAACACATTCTTTCATGTATGGTCAAAAAAACTTTTCGGAATGTAATTTATTTTTTTACATCCCGAAAAGTCCCGTTATTCTTATTATATTGCATGACTCAAAGCTTCAGGTATTTGATCTCTCCGGCTACTTCTGCCGGAATTTCTGCCCCCTCGCTCTGTATCTTCTTCGCTATTAAATTAATTGAATGAAGTTTCTGATTCCTCTTTATCTCCCATTTTTCAAAAAGAGACTGATATTGAGGATTCTGTCCGAGAGAATCTCTCACTTCCTTTGAGAATGGGCAATATCTGAATACTATTCCCCTTGCAATTTTATTAAGCTTTGACTGTCCCTTTGACTCATTCTTAATATAGGCTGAATAGTCAGCTACAAAAACGTTTCTGTTATTTCCTCTGGCTTTCTGCAATGCGAGCTTGATCTTTTCTCTTGTATCAGGAGATATATCGTGATTCTTTTTATAAAACTGAAGATAATCGCTGTACTCCGAGGTAAGAGAGGGATCAGTTACATCATTCCAGTGGACACCCTGAATTCTTCTGCACATTTCCCATCTGAATTCTCCGCACATTTTTATTGCGCTGTCTTCAAGATCTTCTGTATGAATAATGGAAATTACCATTCTTGCACAAGTGGTTCGTTTTCTTCCCTCTATTTCCTGCCAAAGCGATGATCTGCTTCCCTCATTCGGCATGAGAATAATATAAGGTCTGACTTCAGTATTATAAGCAAACTGATTGATACCAAGATCCTGATAAGATGTAACAGTCTCTCTGAAAAAGCAACCGTAATCGAGTGAAACAACATTATCAATAGCTTCATTCATCCTGGCTGCGTTGATCATTCCGGATGCTATAGGCCTCACTACCTGTTCCTTAAAGAAAACTGCACAAAATGACGATACATTTCCATAAGTCATCCTGTTTGCAACGCTCACCATATTATTGAGTTCAAAATGCACCCTGGCTTTGGGATCATTTAAGAGTTCTTTTTCCTCGGCCTCTGTTATATTTCCTTCTCTTCTTTCTTCTTTAAGCTGAGCTGGCCAGTCGTTATCGAATTCGTTCTTTGACGGGGCATTCTCAAGTTCATAAATTGTCCTAAGCCATTCATAGGCTGTGAGCACTCTCTTGTTTCGATCCGGCACCCATTTTATCGCCGCATTGTAAAGAGCCTTTGTATTTTCTTCTCCGGCAAGATTCTCATCTACAAATCCAAACATAAAGAACATCTTTAATACCGGTGAATATTTTCCAGTCTCAATACTCTTGAAAAATGCAGCTTCATATACCTGATAATAAAGCTTTGTTATGGATCTTCTGAGTTTCCTCATTTCATCCGAACTGTCCATTCTGTCAGGCGCATCCCTGAACTGTCCGACAAGATCCCTGAATTCCTCTGATATACCTGCATCAACTTCTGCATAAGCAAGAATCATATCAAGGGCATCTTTAATTTCCGGAGCTTCATCAGAATCCGAATCCGTAGCATTTTGAATCTTCTCCTCATTCATTTTAGCCCTTACATTATTCCTGGCCTGTCTGAAATCTGAAGTTGACTCATCAATAAGCTCCATATATGTCTCGATCTTCTGAATTTCCGAGGAAACCTCAGCTATATATTCACCTGCTGTAAGAATAATACCCACTGAGAATTCAAGATCAAGAGCATAGAAATTTTTTCTTACCTCTGCATCATGACTGTATAAGGCAGTCAGCATCGAATATCGCCATCCCTCAGTCGCCTTCACTTCAGGCAGTTCCGGCATTTTTTCAACAGACTCAAAATGTTCTGCGTTTTCACCTATGATCGCGCTTTCTTCTATATATTTATCGTAATCCTCTCTTATCTGATCAGTTTTTTCTGCGGCTTTTTCTTTCAAGGCTTTAACAGTCTGTGCAAAGAACTTTGCATATCTGACACATGCAGACGTCATGACAGGTGCAATATTGGGATTCCCTTTAATAACCTTTACGAGATCCTCCGTATTCTTAAAGTCATACGAATATACCGTTGAATCTTCTTCCGCTGTGTAATCAAACTTGTATTTATCATCCGGCTTCATAGAGATCCCGAATACAGTTCCGGTTCCCGCCGGTATCTTGAAGCCTGATTCACTGAAAAGAGAAATCTTACCCTTAAGCAAAACATCAACTGTATTGACGCTGTCCGAAATAGAATGAAGCTTCTCATCTTTTTTAATTAACAGTTTTCCCATAAGTATATGCACCCCCATTATTTATCCCATCATATTTATGATATATTTTTGCGAGACTTATTACAAGTCCGTTTCTCAGTACATTTTACGCATCAAACTTCAAACATTTTATTGTACTAAACTGCATAACTATTGTATAATTATGAAACAATATTTAACAGAGGAGAATACAAAATGGAGAGTTCAATTTTTATAGGTACCTGGTTTTCACTATTACCGCCAATAATCGCTATCGCTCTGGCTTTCATCACTAAAGAAGTATACAGTTCGCTTTTTGTAGGTATTGTTGTCGGTGCATTATTATACGGTCAGTTCAATCCATGGTCCAGCTTTGAAGCAATTTTTAATATCATGCAGGAAAACATCGATATGCAGATCGTCATATTCCTCGTAATGCTCGGTATGATAGTAGTTCTTATGGAAAAATCCGGAGGATCCGTAGCATATGGACGATGGGCTTCAAAAAGGATAAAAACAAAGAAGCAGGCAATACTCGCCACAACAGCTTTAGGTATACTTATCTTTGTAGATGATTATTTCAACTGTCTCACAGTTGGTTCCGTAATGAGACCGGTTACTGACAGATACAAAGTTTCAAGGGCAAAACTTGCATACATAATAGATTCCACTGCAGCTCCGATCTGCATCATTGCCCCGATCTCAAGCTGGGCTGCAGCAGTGAATTCATACGTTCCGGAAGACGCAGGTATATCAGGTTTCCAGCTTTTTTTAAGCACGATTCCATTTAATATCTATGCCTTACTCACTCTTTTTATGGTAATCTACATGAGTTCAACAGGTTTAGAATTTGGTCTTATGAAAAAGCACGAGGATAATGCAGCAAACGGAGATCTCTTTACAGACCACGAAGGTGACTTCGATCAGGGCGACACCATGACAATCAATGAAAACGGACACGTACTTGATCTTATAGCACCTACGGTAATGCTCATAATCAGTGCGGTATCAGCCATGATATATACAGGTTTTCTTAATGGAGCCGTAAATATACAGGATGCTTTTGCAAATTGCAGTTCTTCCGAAAGCCTCGTATTTTCAACATTTGTAACTTTGATATTTATGTTCCTCATCTATGTTCCAAGAAAAGTAATAAGTTTCAAGGATTATATGGACAGTTTTATTGCCGGTTTCAAGCTCATGATACCCGCAATTGCGATCCTCACATTTGCGTGGACACTTAAAGGTGTTACACAGGCTCTTGGCATAACAGATTTTGTCAGTGGTCTGGTAGAAAGCGGCTCATTTGTTACTTCATTTGTTCCGGTGATCATGTTCGCTCTGGCGATATTCATCTCATTCTCAACCGGAACCTCCTGGGGAACATTTGCAATACTTGTTCCAATTGTTGTATCAATCTTTTCAGACAGCAGTAGTCTGGATATGATGATAATATCTGTTTCAGCAGTACTTGCAGGTGCAGTTTGCGGTGACCACATATCACCGATCTCCGATACCACTATAATGTCCTCTGCAGGTGCCCAGTGCTATCATATGAACCACGTTTCAACCCAGATGCAATATGCATTTGTTCCTGTGATCGCATGCGTGATCGGCTATATTGTTGCAGGTTTCAGCCACAGTGCTCCTGCCACACTGATCGTAAGCCTTGCAGTCATTCTCATTGAATTATATATACTTAAGAAAAAACAGGCTTGACCATATAAAAAGGGAGCATGTAAGAATACTGATTCTTACATGCTCCCTTTTAGTTTCTTAAATCAAATTATCAGATTCCCTGAATTATAATTATGATTATCATCAGAGGCAGCAGCGTGCAGAAATAATATTTAAGCCATCCGCTGATCTTAGCTCCGCTGCCTTTGTTTGCTTCCTCCTGAAAATTATCAAATCCCCAGCCGAATTTTGTGACACAGAACAAAAGAAAAACAAGTGAACCTATCGGAAGCATCAGATTACTTACCAGATAATCCTCACTGTCAAGAATGTCTCTTCCGCCTATAAGTTTTATTCCGCTCCAAATATTATATCCAAGCGCGCAAGGGATTCCGCCGAGCAGAAGAATTATAAAATTTATAATAGAAGATTTTTTTCTATCCCATCCAAAATTATCAATCCCTGCAGCTATCAGGTTTTCAAAAACAGCAATTACCGTCGAAAGACTTGCAAATGTCATGAAAAGAAAGAAAAGACTTCCCCAGATTCTTCCTCCTTCCATATGCACAAATACCTGAGGCAGAGTTATAAATATAAGCGAAGGGCCGGCAGTTGTTTCTACATTGTACGAAAAACATGCAGGGAAAATAATAAGTCCTGAGACTATTGCAACAAAGGTATCCAGGATACATATTCTTAAAGCTTCTCCTCCGAGTGAGTATTCATCCGACATATAGCTTCCAAAAACCGACATCGCACCTATTCCTATCGATAATGTGAAAAAGCTCTGATTCATGGCTGCTGTTATAACATTCCTTATACCTACTTCTTTTGCCCTTTCCCATGAAGGCAGCAGATAAAACTTAATACCCTCAGATGCACCATCCAATGTAAAGCTTCTGAATGCCAGCAATAAAATAAGCAATAGAAGCCCCAACATCATCACCTTGGTTATTTTTTCTATTCCGGCCTGCAGCCCCTTACTGCATATAACTATACCTATAACTACAGTTATTGCCATGAATGAAAGCATTTGCACCGGTGATGCGAGCATATCGGCAAATACCGTTTCTACATTTTTACCGGCTTCACCTTCAAATGAACCTCCTATAAACTTTACGACATAATTCATCATCCATCCTGAGACCGTTGTATAATACATCATCAACAGAAGATTTCCTAAAAGACATATCCATCCGTGAATATGCCATTTACTCCCTTCCTTCTCAAGCGACTTATATGCCTTTACCACGCTCTTTCGACTCTTTCTCCCAACTGCCAGTTCCATAGCCAGAATAGGTGCACCCATGATCACCAGGAAGATAAGATATAATATTACAAATATTCCTCCTCCGTTCTGTCCCGTTACATAAGGAAATTTCCACACATTTCCTATGCCTATCGCACATCCCGCACTAACCAGCAAAAAACCGATTCTTGAATTAAAACTTTCTCTCTTCATTAACCCGACCCATTTCTATCTTAGTTTCCTTTTTCAACCTCAAATGACAATATATTGCTTTAAACTGAAAAAGACGCAAAAATCATTATAACAAAAAAGATCGGAGAATAAAATCTCCGATCTGGTATTTTTATCTATTTTCTTTTTTAGGCATAAAAGATGCTTAAATCGCTGAAAACAATTTTACCTGATGCGCTGTTAGCTGAAGAAGAATCAGTCACAGATCCATAGTTTTCTTCATCCTCAGCATCACTATTGCTCACTTCATTATAAACCTTAAGCTCTCCGTCAGTATCCGACTTATCTGTTGCTGCTTCGTACTGTGACTGCTGCTGCTGGCTCATGGAATACGCCAATTGTCCGGCACTGCTTATCTGCAAGGTATCATTGTCTATATTGCTCTGTACTGTCATTGCTGCCTGGGCAGAATAATTAAATTTCTGATTTTTGTTCAGATCTTTTGACTGTGAAAGCTGCTCTGTCTTACTTCCGCTCATCTGAAATAACTGAGCTACACTATAACCATTTATTGATGTTGCGCTGATGCTCATGGTTAAAATTCCTTTCTTTTTATCCGTTCTGTATTCTGTATACAAAATAATATATCAGAATAAAATTGTAAATAGCTTTCACAAATTGTTCACCTTTTTTTCGCAAACAGTACAATTTTTATTTTAAAAAATGCTGCAGAGCCTGCAAATTCAGCCCCTACAGCATTTTTATTATTTATCTTAATGAGAAAAGTATGTCTCCATATGTCGGATAAGGGAGATATCCATCAGGGATTATAGCCTCTGCCTTGTCTACGGCAGCCCTGAGTTCTTCCATATCCTTAAGGATAGTATCATGATAATAATTAGCAGTTTCTAGCATATCAGTCATTGATTCAGCCTTCTTTGTATCTGCCTCAAGGACGTCAAGCTGTGTACTGATCTTCTCTGATGTATCATCAAGAGTAGAAATTATCTTCTCCTCATATGTGCATTTCATAGCAGATGAGAATCTCTTCTTATCAAGAGCCTCAACCGTAATGTCCTTCATATATTTAACCAAGCCTGCAGTAAAGTCTTTTCTGACCATTTCCTGCATTGCCAGCGATTCAATATGAATAGTCTTTACATAGCTCTCAAGGAATATCTCATATCTTGACGCAAGCTCTTCTCTTGTGAAAATACGATGTCTCTCGAAAAGAGAAATATTTTTTTCATCAAGAAGATGCGGCATTGCCTCCGGAAGAGTTGTAAGATTATAGAGTCCTCTGCTTTCAGCTTCCTTTACCCAGTCTTCAGTGTATCCGTTACCATTGAATATAACCTTCTTATGCTCTTTAAGCATTCTCTTAAGAAGCTTATCAAGTTCCTCTTCAAATTTATCCTCGCTGACAGACTCAAGCTCATTATAAATATTTCTGAGCGCATCTGCTACAGCAGTATTTAATACTACATTAGGATCTGATATCGAAAGAGAACTTCCGGGCATACGGAATTCAAATTTATTACCCGTGAATGCAAATGGTGAAGTTCTGTTACGATCAGTATTATCCTGAGTAAAATGAGGAAGAACCTTTGCTATACCCATCTGCTTCTTTTCAGATGATACAAAGTCCGTACCTTCCTCAAGAGATTTAAGCTGGGCATCAAGCTCATCACCTACAAATATTGAAATAATTGCCGGCGGTGCCTCGTTTCCTCCAAGTCTGTGGTCATTTCCGGCAGTAGCAACAGAAATTCTCATAAGATCAGCATAATCATCAACTGCAGCTATTACAGCCATCAGGAATACCATGAAAATCCTGTTTTCTTCCGGAGTCTTTCCGGGCTTTAAGAGATTTTCTCCTGTATCGGTAACGATCGACCAGTTATCATGCTTACCGCTGCCGTTGATTCCTTCAAA
>JAIKZC010000319.1 GCA_024682575.1 Lachnospiraceae bacterium
ATCGCCCTTGTTGGTAAATATGTAAGTCTTCATGATGCATATATCAGTGTCGTTGAGGCATTAAGACACGGAGCTATAGCAAATGATGCAGATACAGATATTAAATGGATTTCATCTGAAGATATCACAGCTGATAATGTAGCAGAGCTTCTTGGAGATGTTGATGGACTTATTGTTCCGGGTGGTTTTGGAAACCGAGGAATTGATGGAATGATAGAAGCCATTAAATATGCAAGAGAAAATAATCTTCCGTATCTTGGAATCTGTCTCGGAATGCAGCTTGCAATCGTTGAATTTGCAAAACATGTTATAGGATTCAGAGATGCAAACAGTACGGAACAGGATCCTCAGACTTCCCATCCTCTTATCCATATCATGCCGGATAAAGATGGCATTGAAGATATCGGAGGTACCTTAAGACTTGGTTCTTATCCTTGTGTTCTTGATAAGAGTTCTAAAGCCTATGAGCTCTATGGCAGTGAAAATATTGAAGAACGTCACCGTCACAGATATGAAGTAAATAATTATTACAGAAAAGACCTTACAAATGCAGGATTGAAGCTTTCAGGACAGTCTCCTGACGGACATATAGTTGAGATGATGGAACTTCCATCTCATCCATGGTTTATTGCAACGCAGGCTCACCCCGAATTTAAGTCTCGTCCTAACAGACCACATCCTCTTTTCAGAGGTTTCATTGAAGCTTCTATCAAGCATTCAGAAAATAAATAACTAAAAAAAGAGAAACCGGGATTAACCCCAGGTTTCTCTTTCATTTTTCTTCTTATTCTGTTTATAGTTTGCGTAAATCCTTCGGATTCCCTCGGCAACAATCACCAGACAAAAATTAATCAAAACAATTCCAAAGCCCGATAGCGCCGCGTCTGCAATACTTTCCATTTTATTTAACTGTTTCCTCCTGACCAAAAGGTCATAAAAAATCATATAATGTTACTTAGATAAAGTTTACATTAAGAGAAATTTATTGTCAAACATCTGTTAATCCTCAGATTCTTCCTCTTCAGTCTGATTCTCAGTCAGATTCTGCTTCATAAATTTTTTAATTCCGTTAAAAGTAGTTTCACTGATTATATGCTCTATTCTACAGGCATCATTTTCAGCTGTCTTTGCAGAAACACCGGCTGTCTTCATCAAAAACTTTGTAAGTGTCTTATGCTTATCATATACTTTTGTAGCTTTTCTTTTTCCCTTTGCAGTAAGTTCAAGCTCACCATCCGTATCCATTACAAGATAACCATCTTTTTTTAGTATGCTTACTGCACGGCTTACACTTGGTCTGCTGTAACCAAGCTCCCTTGCCACATCTACAGAACGCACAAAACCATTCTTTCTTTTAAGTCGGTATATAGTTTCTATATAATCTTCTCCTGATTCATACATCTGGCTTTTTCCTTCACTCTTTGTGTTTTGCTGCACGGATCCTGTTGAGCTCTTTGAGTTCTTTTTGTTCACTGGCATAATGTTCGCACGCTCCTCCCCCACTGCACATACTGCATCCAGCGCAGTGACCTTTCTTTTTTTCACTGATCAGATAACGAATAATCAGTACACATATAATAAAAAGTGCAGCAATAATAATAACATTTATCATAAAAAACCTCCAAACTACCTATATTAATAAGTTAGCACATTCTAACAGTTTTTTCAATCTTGCAGAGATCATATAAAATCCTTTACCTTCTCTGCTATTTCTTTTTCTGCTGCTTTTACGATTTCATAAAAATTCATTGCGGAAAGCCGTCTTGCTCCGGACCCAAAAACAATTATCTGCTCTATGGCATCGCTGGTTGCTACTGTTACGGCATATTTTTTTCCAAGCTCCTTTGCTGCCTGTTCTATATATAAATCTGCAGTTTCGGCTTCCTGGGTGAATATGACATCTATATTATTATATCTGTATATATGTCTCTGTCCACCGGGTACCTTATAGGCATCAAATACTACAATGATCTCATAGTCAGAAATACCTGCATAATTTGAAAGAATATCCAAAAGTTTGTCCCTTGCAGATTTTAGATCCTTGGACGCCAAAGATTTTAAGCTTTCCCATGCAAATATTATATTATATCCGTCAACCAAAAGGTAATCCTTTAATCTTTCTTTTTCCTTGAATTTGTAAGGTTTTACCTCCTTTTTTTCTTTTTTCTCGCCTAAAAAATCAGAGTTATTATTATAATTTCGTTCTTTTATAGGTCCATATGTTCTTTCAAAAATCATTTTAAGTTCGGCATCTGCCGCCATTCTGTCAAGTTCTTTTTCCTTAAAGCTCCTTTTATCTTCTTTCTCTCTTACTGCTTTCTGCGCAGCCTTTTTTAACTCTTTATCATAATCATACTCTTCTTCTGAACGATCCCATCCGCTATCAATATGCATATGATCTCTAACTTTATTCCATGGCACAACAGTTCCTGCACCATGCATACAGAAAACTGATGATGATGGATTTTCCAGATCTTTTTCAGGATCATATTTCTTCATTTCCAATATTTCTTCCGTATTATGACAAGGTTCATATCCGGATAACCATACAGATATATTTCCATGACCTCCAGTATATGACTTAAATGACATGCTATAATCACCATATTCCGATGCCGGTATTTTTCCCGTCAGTACAGCCATATCTCCATTATTTTCCGGAAGACCGAAACTTCCTCCCATTTCAGAAATATCACTCATAAGTTTTCCTATACTGCTTTCTGGGAGATTTGCTGAAAAACTTAGAACCGGTTCAAGCAGAACATTTTCTGCAGACATCAGTCCCTGTCTTACTGCTCTGTGCACAGCTTCTCTGAAATCTCCGCCTTCAGTATGTTTTTCATGCGCTTTTCCAGCCAGGAGAATTATCCTGACATCTGTAAGTTCAGATCCTGTAAGTACTCCATTAAATTTCTTGTTTTCGAGAATAGATATGATCAATTTCTGATAATTAATAGCAAGCTGATCTGTAGAACATCTAGTTTCTATTTTTATACCGCTTCCTTTTTCTCCTGGCTCAATAAGCAGATGAACTTCAGAATAATGCCTTAATGGTTCAAAATGCCCAACTCCCTCTACCGGAGCCGCAACAGTTTCCTTATAAATCACTTCCGGCGATGTAAATTCAATATCATAATCAAACCTGTCTTTTGCTATCTTTTTGATGATCTCTGCCTGTACACTTCCCATTAATTCTATTGAAATTTCATTGTTTTCTCTATTTATATCTGTCCTTAACGCAGGATCTTCTTCCTCTAACATTTTGAAATTCTTATAAGCAGTCATTAAATCTGTATTTTCAGGAAAAATTATCCTATATCGCATGACACTTTCAAGAAGTTTAGGTTTCTCATCTGTTACATTTCCAATACTCATTCCTTCCCTTGCATTTGCTAGTCCTGTAACCGCACATACCTGCCCAGGATAAGCCTCGTTAACAGACTTAAATTTTGATCCGGAATATATTCTTATTTCATCCGTTTTTTCATCATTTCCATTGATATTTAATGCTGTTTTAACCTTTAGTGATCCTCCTGTTATTTTTATCCAGCACAGCTTTTTGCCTTCTTCACGCGATATCTTAAATATCCTTCCCGAAAATTCATTTTCATATTCAGGAACAGGCGCATAATCATCTATAAGAGCTATAAGATTATCAATACCGTCCTGTTTTAGTGCTGAACCAGAACATACCGGTATCAACTGACATTTTTTTACAAGATCCTTTATGTCTGAAAGCGAAATAATTTTTCCATCAAGGTATTTTTCAAGAAGTTTTTCATCAAGAACAGCAATTTCCTCATAAAAATCTTCTACTCTATCATCCTTAAAAAAATCTATGACTCCTGTTTTTAATTCATTTCTTAAATCATTGATTATACCTTCTTTATCAGTATCAGGCTGATCCATCTTGTTTATAAAAACAATTGATGGAATCTTATAATATTTCAAAAGTCTTATTATCACCCTTAACTGTCCTGTGATCCCATCAGAAGCACTTACTATTATCACCGCCAGATCAAGAACAGATAAAGTTCTCTCCATTTCAGACGAAAAATCAGCGTGTCCAGGAGTATCAATTAAACTGATATTATATTTTTCAGTTTCAAATACCGCCTGCTTTGAAAATATGGTAATACCACGTTCTTTTTCTAATTCAAAAGTATCGAGAAATGCATTTCCATGATCAACCCTTCCAATAGACCTTATAGCATTGCATTTGTATAAAAGTGCTTCAGAAAGAGTTGTTTTTCCGGCATCAACATTAGCAAGCATTCCCATGACAAGATTTTTTTTCATTATTGACTCTCCTGTCTAATCCCAATTGTTCAAAAAAGTATAACACAGCGGAATTGTATATGTCAGTAAATTAACATTCTATTCTATTTATTAAGAAACAAGCCAAAGCAAAATGATATACAAATGTATATCATTTTAATATACATTTGTATATCATTTTTTATATGTTTAAAAAAATCATATTTAATAATATTAGCAATCCAATTCACTACTTGCTCATAACTCATGGCACTTCCCGCCTCAAGTTAAAAATTAATGCTTGAATTATTATTGATTTTCATTTATTTTATCATTATTAAAATGATATACATTTGATATACTAATGTATATCATTTTAATATACATTAGTATATCAAATGTATATCAAGGAGGTATGTATGAAAATAATCGCTGTCGCTAATCAAAAAGGTGGTGTCGCAAAAACAACATCAACTTACAATCTTGCAATTGCCAAGGCAATATCCGGTTCAAAGGTTCTTATGATCGACCTGGATCCGCAGGCATCCCTCACCATAGCCTGTGGTATAGAACCCGGTGAGGATAGATTAGACGGATTCAGTACAGTTGACCTT
The DNA here is from genome assembly GCA_024682575.1 of Lachnospiraceae bacterium. Lineage (GTDB taxonomy): Bacteria > Bacillota > Clostridia > Lachnospirales > Lachnospiraceae > NK4A144. Next base: position 4,872 of record JAIKZC010000319.1, read on the forward strand.
TTTAATAAAAAAAAGGATCCGATTGATACAGCTTTTGAGGTAAAAACTGTCGGACTTCCTGAAAGAGTATATATAATCCCTTCAGATCCCAATTTGGATAATACTGTTAATTACATTGGATCTCTTGATGAGAAAATTTATTTTATAAAGGATGCCTGCGAAAAATTTGCTGATTATGATTTTGATTATATTTTTATCGACTGTCCTCCAAATTTAGGTGTCCTCGTCACAAATGCACTTGTAGCTGCAGACGAAGTAATAATACCAGTAAAAACAGACTATCTTTCATACAGGGGAGTTGAACTTATAATGGGCTCTGTTGAAAAGGTAAGGTCAAATAAAAGAATGAATCCTTCTCTTAAAGTAAGAGGAATCATTCCAACCATGTTCAGAGGAGTGACTAATGACCATAAAGAGATTCTGTCTATCTTAAAAAAGCAAGGCGAAATTCTTGGAATCGTAAAAGAATCTGTAGCAGCCTCAAAGGGTGATATAGATGGTGTTCCTGCCGTCATTTCAGATCCAAAAAGTGATGTAGCAAAATCATATTTTGAAATTGCAAATAAACTATGATATACAAATGTATATCATAGTAATATACATTTGTATATCATTTTAAGGAGACTTTAATTTATGGGTGATATGATCAAGAAAAAAATAACTACTGCTGACAAGATTGAAGCTAGAGAAAAAAGAAAAAAAGAGACTGTACATATCGAGAATAATACGATCGAAAATTTATCGAAAAGACCTGTTACAAAAGATAAAGCGATTTCTTTGAGAATAAATGGAACAAATTATCTAAAGTTAAAAAAAATCTGTAGTTCCCGTGGATTCAGTGTAAATTCATGTATCAATATGTTAGTTTCGGATTTTATAAAAGATAATTCTAATTTTCTAGATGATAATTGAATACAGTTATCATTTTAATATACAAATGTATATCATATTACTATACATTTGTATATCATATTGATATACATTAAATATGTTAGGTAACATTCATATTGAAAATAAATCTTTGACGAAGTCGTTTAAAATTGAATTTTACTATTTATGATGCAATTTTTCAAAAATCTATAATTTTTTAATGAGATAAAAATCTAAAAAAAAATAATATATTCTGGATTTTAAGTTGAAACATATCTACCATGCCCATATTGACATGATAGAGCCCCTCTGAGCGATTTTTTTTATTAAATGATAAATTTATATGCTAAAAAATTAAAACGGGAATGAGGGGCTTGTAGACCCCTTCTGGAAGGTTTGTCAAAAAACGGTTTTTCAGACCTGGTTTGATAAAATTTATTAAAGAGAAAACAACAACATCGGCGTAAGCCGCTTTTATTTTGTTGTTGTTTTAAAACAACATATTTAAATTTAAATTTAAATTTAAATTAGGACCCCACGTGAGCCCTTGAAAATACTAGCTTTTTTAAAAGTACTTCGACGCAAAAATGGGAAAACTTCGACGTAAAAATGGGAAAACTTCGATGCTGAAACGGGAAAACTTCGATGTTAAAACGGGAAAACTTCGATGTAATTATGGGAAAATTTAATAGGTGAACTTCGACGTAAAAATGGGAAAACTTCGATGTTAAAACGGGAAAACTTCGATGCAATTATGGGAAAGATATATTAGTTCGATGCAAAAATGGGAAAACTTCGATGTTAAAATGAGAAAAAAGGCTTTAGTTCGATGTAAAAATAGGAAAACTTTAAAGTAATTATGGGAAAAATAGACCAGATTGATGTAAAAATGGGAAAATTAAAAGAGTATATTTTTTAGTTTAAAGTAATTATGGGAAAAATAAAAAAATGACTTAATAGTTTGATCTAATTATGGGAAAATTTTAAGGTAATTCTTGAAAAACCGAACAAAAAATAAATTATTTATAAAAAATAACGAGTATATTACGCTTTAGCGGATTAAAACATCGACGTAAATTTAAGAAAAACTTCGATGTAAATTTAAGAAAAATCTTGATAAAAGATTGTTCAATTTATATAATTAAGCTAGTTCGATGTAAATTTAAGAAAATTTAGAAGTATGGAGTGATAATGTCAGAAAAAGAAGAAAAACCGGATGAACGGTTTTTGCCATCGTCGCTTAATGATTGGAATTATATAAAGTCAAATAAGCTGATAAATGCAAAAGGAAAAGCAAGCCTGATGTCAAGGAGACTTTTTGCAATAAGTCTTATGCATATTCAGGAGGATAGTAACGGAAATGCTTATTCAGAAATAGATGTAAAAGAAATAATAGATGTTCTTGGAATGAAATCATCAAGATCTATTTATCAGCAGGTGAAAAATGCGACATATTCCAGTAAGGACAGTCAGAGTCTTATGGACTGGAATATCATATATGAAAATGAGCAGGACGAGCAGTTCCATGCTTCACATGTGGTCCAATCGGCAGATTACAATAAAGGCAAACTCAGGATATTATATAATTCAGATCTTTCGAAATATATATTAAGGCTGCAGAAGAATTATACAGTACTCAATCTTGATGAAGAACTGAGGATGTCATCTACAAATTCCCTTGTGCTCTATGAGGTATTAAAATCCCAGCTTGGATATCTGAGAAGTATAAAACATGATAAGGGACCCGTAGAATGGGGAGTTTATCTTACGGATCTGAAATTCCGTTTAGGACTTATTGCGAGTGATGACAGTCAGATCGTGCAGAACGCTCTTCTGGAAAAGAAAGTAAATTATGATGAGCTTGATGCCTATCTTCTCGAAAAGGGAATGATGCCATATCCGAATTATCATACATTTAAGCAGTCAGTGCTTGTTAAGGCCATTAAGGAAATTAACGAGAAAACGTCGCTTGAGGTTTCCTTTAAGGAGGAAAAAAGCGGACATGGAGGCAAGGTAAAAAATATTGTTTTCACAATAAATGAAAAAGAAGCCTATACGGAGCCTGCAGAAGATGATGAGGAAGAGATTGAGATAAAAACGGAGAAAACGAAGAATACTGACTATTCGGATTCTCTTTTAGAGATAACGATTGTTCTTGCCGGAAGCGGACTTACGGTAAAAGATATTAAAGCAGTGGCTGAATCTGCCTCGTATGACGTCGACAGGGTCAAAATAGCCCTTAAACTTTCAGAAGGACAGGGAAATATAAAGAACCTGGCAGGATGGCTTATAAAGGCCGTAAAAGAGGGATATGAGCCAGTAGTGGTGAAAAAGAAAAGAAGTTCAGGAAGAAAGGTTCATGAAACAAATGAGAAGGGGGTAGAATTGGGATATATGGATCCGGAGGAATCGGGATTCAATAATTTCAGGGAACGTGTTTACGATTATGGAGAGCTCGAAAAGAAGCTCAGAAAGAACTGAAAAACACAGAAAATTCATTCTTTCAGTCAGGTAAATGCCTTAATTAATAATTTGTTTAGATGTATAATGTATTGTTAGAGAAGTTAATCTGAAAAAAGAGGAAATGGGATTAAAGAAACAAGACAATGAAAATGAAAGGAAAGTAAAATGAGCAGAAAAAAAGCATTATCTTTACTTCTGGCAGTTTCAATGGTGTTTTCTATGAATGCCATTGCTTTTGCAGAGGAGACATCGAGCGGGGGCACGGAAGAGACAGTAGAGGTTGAATCACAGGTATCGAGTGATTCGGCAGAGGCAACATATTCGGAAAATACACAGAGTATTAATGGTTCCAGTACAAAATTTAACGGTAAGGCTGATATG
>JAIKZC010000343.1 GCA_024682575.1 Lachnospiraceae bacterium
CATCGTTTCGATAAATAAAAGAAACAATGCATAGATCATTGCTGTTAGAAAAATGAATGTCGAATGAAAATACGCCGTTTTTTGAGAAAAGACCATATTTACTGAAAAAAGTCCGGCCGTGTTTTCCCAGCCGATCCCATAAGTTCCTGCCGCAGAGATGGCCATTAGGAAACAATATGAAAACAGTATCATTATCATAAATCTGAAAGCTGTCCTGAATATAAAATATGTAAATGTGTATATCATGATCAATGGAATTAATATCTCCAGAAAATTTATTCCCTGCGATACCCTGAATTCTTCATTGAACAATGGCACAAGCACAAATTGAATATTAAATAATATCCCAAAAAGAAAAACTGTTTTTATATCTTTTTCCTGAAATTTTTTATTTTTCATTCGCTTTTTCCTATGTAAAAAGTGCAGGCTGCATTTTTTACAGTCTGCACTTTTCATTGTTATTTAGAAATTACCAAATTTTGTAAGCAGATAATATGTCGGTGTCTGATGAGGATCTGCCATTCCTCCAAATACCCTTACAGGTGTCTGACCACTGGTACATATAAATGATGTCTTTGCCTGATTATATTTATTTGTTGAAGCACTCAGGTCTGCCGGTGCACTTAATGCTGCTTTGATAGTATCCGGATATGCCCCTCCCGCAAGGTTGGCAAGATCCTGCATCAGGAACGCCGGAGAAATAGTACGAACAATATTATATCCAAGCGCAGGTGAATCATCCAACTCTACCTTGCAGAATCTGTCGAGTTTATATTTTTCATACTCTTCTTCATATGCTTTTTTGGCATTTTCTGCATCAGCCTTGAAGATTTTATGCTCAAGCTTTTTCTTTCCATATTTACTATCCAGAACATAGAGAGAATCTCTGTCGGATGCAATATCCTCAAATTTTGATACTGTCCTCTGTGTTCCGCCATCATTATTGTAGTCTCTGCCCATCAGCCATTCGAAAGTGCCGTAAGCTGCATCCTTTGCAAACATCTTCTTGCTTTCAAGTCCATCCTTTTCCACACTCTTCGCAAGAACGGTTCCGTTCTTTTTGAATCCCCAATATGCCAGAGGAAGCATCGGAACAATATCATCATTATTCATGATATTGAAAATGGAGCTGTAGCTACTGCTTGTATATGATGTAGTAGTATAAGGTGCTGCAAAAGTATATGTAAATGACTTATATCCCGGATCATCTTCAAAATGAGCTCCTACAAGGTTGGCAATTCCTGCTCCACGAGAGTGACCTGTTATGAGAATGTATTTTCTTGAGCTTCCGTCAAATCCATGTTTCTTCTCATAATTTTCATAAGCCTCGATAACTCCGTTAGCAGCAACATCAAAACCTTTATGATTGTTTTTATTCTTCCAGTCAGGATGACTGCCTGTTGCTGACTTATACTGGGAACTGCTGGCTCCTACATCAAAGTTACTTGACCATTCAATATCGTCGCCTTTTCCGTATTTATCAATACCGGTTCCCCTTATAGACATGATAACAACCTGCGCATCTCTTCCATCCTTTACAATTTTACGATGTCCGAGATATACCTCGGTCCTGTCATCAGGATCTGTTGAGGATTTGATCTCAATATTCTCGTTATCTCTCATTCCGAATATTGATGCAAGATTTCTTTCATCCGAGGTTGACTCTGTAGATTTAAGTCCTCCGCTTATATCGTATGTAAGTCCTCCATGATAAATATCAGATGCAAGAACACATGCGTATAATGCGAGATCCTTATTATAACTGCTGTTATCTCCAAGGAGATCACTATAGTCTACATTAAAGTCAACATTGATCGACTTATCTTTTTTAGTATCAGCATCCTTGAAATTCATTTTTCCGGAGAATTTATTATCCTTCGGATTAACATCATCCCTGTCATCAATTCCATCAAAATCTGTGTCCGGAAGCGTAGGATCTGAGCTATATGAATATACCGGAACCTTACAATAGGATTCGATTATCTTTTCATCGGATACACCGTTTCTTTCGAGCAGTTTTCTAACGTAGTCAGATACATCTATATCCTGCTCTGCACCGAGCTCATCGCAATCAGCTATGCCGTCCTTATCAGTATCTGTGCCTGATCCCTCCACTACAGGAGCATCTAGTTTTCTGAACTGGTAATCATCGAGCATTATCCATGTTCCATCATTTACTTTTTCACCGATCCTTGATGCAAGTGTGAGCAATATTTCTGCGAAGTTACCATAAATATCACCCTTTACACCACCGGTAGTTTCATAAATACTGTCGTACGAATCCTCACTTTTTCTGCAGATTACTGATGCAACTACATCTGATGCCTTAAGGTCAATATTCAGGTCATCAAAGCCTTCATAACCATAATTATTATTTGTCTTGGCATCTGCATCTGTGATGAGAATATAGAACTTATTGGCACCTGTTCTGTAATCAAGTCCCTGAGCCATTCCAAAACCATCGAGAGGTGTTTCCGGCGTATCTCCGCCGCCTGAAACTCTGATCGCACTTACTGCCTTTCTGAACTCATCTACATCTGAGAACCAGTTTTCGCCCTCAGAATTAAGAAGCATCTTTGTCTTTTCGCTACAGGTTATATCTTTATAGTCAACAAGTGCAAAGTTTGCTGCAACGTCATAAGTTTCATCAAGTTCAGTAACAAATTCATTTATATTTCTTACTACATTATTTATCGGACCACTCATGGAACCGGTAGTATCCATGATAAATACAATATCAGCCTGACCTTTGATCGTGGCGGCCTGGGTTTCAAGACTCGGCTCTCTGTCAAAGTGTCCGTTTACTATATCTTCATACGCTGACTTAAGAACATATTTGGATCCTTCAGGAATAGACTCTGCATCATTTTCTGAAACTGCTTCGTCGGCTTCTTCTGTTTCATTCTTTTCTGCATCGTCCTCTGATACGGTATCTTCTGTATCTTCTTTTTCTTCTGTTCCTTCTGTCTCTTCTTTTTCTGATTCTTCGTCTGATCCTGCATCATCTTGAGAAACAGTTTCTTCTGCATCATCCTCAGAAGCGTTTTCCTCTGCTTTGCTATCTACACTGCTTTCTGATGCTTCTTCACTGTCTTTCTTTTCATCCTCAGATGAATCCTCTTTTGATCTGTCCTCTTTTTCCTGGTCAGATTTTTCATCTTCTGAATCTATCAGATTATAATCTTTATCTACTAAAACGTAATTATCCTCATACCACTCATCTGAAGTATTGTTGTCTCCAGTCTCTTCATCTTCTGAATGAGAACTCATAGTCCTAAGCGAAGCACCGCTTACTGAACCGTCACTTACAGACTTTGCATCATCAATGATCTCATTGATCGATACACCGATCGTTGTAAGGAACTTTCTAAGGTTTATAACCGAATATCTTCCTTCTGATACGTCCTCAAGATAGACAGTATTTTCATAATATTTACTGTCTGTGAGCTCAATCTTGTTTTCATCATTTATTCTTACAATAGCAAGGTCATTGATGATCTCAGACTGTGATGAGCAGTCAAAGGAAAGGGTCAGATTTTCAACATCTCCTTCGATCCCCAGCTCAACAATCTTTCCAAGAAGATATCTCGCATCAGCTAAATTACCCTCATATGCCTTCTTTATTGATACAGCTGCTCTTATATCTCCAGCTGCGTCTGCTGATACACTCGGAACACAAACGCTTTCCGCAAGCTCTGTTTCCAGATCCTCAGCATTGATCTCCTGTCTGATCTTTCTTTCGGAATCAGGAGTCTCTCCATCAGTCTTTTCTTTAAGCGGATCAAGTCCAATCCTGATCTCGAGTCCGTCAGAAAGTCCGTCTCCGTCTGTGTCTGCCTTTGTAGGATCGGTTCCGTGAATATTTACCTCATCTCCGTCTGTAAGGCCATCCCCATCTGTATCGGCAGCTCCCGGATCAGTCTTCTTTGCAACTTCTTCAGCATTTGTAAGGCCATCCTCATCGGTATCCTCATCAGCATCACTGATTCCGTTTCCGTCTGTGTCTGCGTTCAGCGGTGAAGTCTTTGTATAATAAAGCTCGATATTATCATCGAGTCCGTCTCCATCAGTATCCTTTGCATTTGGATTTGTTCCGATCTCTTCTTCGAGCATATCAGGGATATTATCTCCATCAGAATCCTTTCCGTATGCATCTTCCATTGTTTCTTCACTGACGTTTACTTCTACTGAAACTTTCTTTTTATTGATCTTTGCTGTTACTTTAGTTTTTCCGGCCTTCTTACCGTAAATTTCTCCGTTCTCATTAACGGCTGCAACAGATTTATTTGAAACTTTCCAGTTTATCTGCTTGTCTACCATAGGTGTATGCAGAGTATAAACCTGTCCTCTGTAAATAGAAAGGCTGTATTTTCCAGGTTTGTTCTGGGAAATCTGTGAATCAATCCCTGCTATCTCCGGATATTCTACATGCAGATTAACTGTTTTTGAATCTACCGTGAGCTTTGTATTTCCGGCATAAACACCGTATACATTTGCACCGGAGACAACAGCTATATCAGTATTTGCAATACTCACATCGCCCTTGCGCTTAACGCCTTTAATTTTTGTCTTGCTGCCCATGTTAAGATAAACATCAGTAGGAACCCTGCTTTTATCCTTTGATTTTACCTTTATCTTTGTGCTGTACTTTTTGCCGTTGAGCCATGCAGTGATCCTGGCATTTCCTGCAGCTGAAGCATAAACATTTCCGTTATTATCGACATCAGCTACCTCAGGTTTCTGGCTTACCCATGATACATGTGTCATATCATCGAGCACTTCACCTGACTTCGAAACGAGATCTAAAGATACCGAATCTCCAGGCGCAATAATAACTTTTTTCTCTGAGATTGCTGGTTCCACAACTTTACAATCAACTGTTGAACCATCAGTGAGTGAAAGAGTCGTATTTCCTTCTTTCACACCTTTAATGTTGTTCTTTTTTACAGCAGCAACCTTTGAATCCGCTGTTGATGCAATAGAGTCATTTTTTGTTTTCTGACCCTTTACCATCAGGAGCGTTCCATCCTCCAATGAAACTATCCTGTTCTCCATTCCAGACTCAAAATCATCATAGTTGACAAGAGCCTGATCCTCGGATTTACTGCTTTTTGCTTTCTTCGCAGCGTAAACACTTACTGCGGGCTGCGGTATTACAAGCGCAAGCGCCAGTAAAACGCATAGCTTCTTCCTCCAATTTCCTTTTTTCATACAGACCTCCAAAAACTTTTCCCAAGTACATATTTTTGGTTCACACACACCAAAATGTACAGATTTTAATACTAAAATTCAATTTAGCATATTCACAGAAAAAACACAATTTATATACAAAAAAAGAACAAAACATTTTTTCTGTTTTGTTCTTTTTAATTCAGCTGCAGCTGGCAATCCTGTAAAATTGCTCTACTGCATAGTATTTTCCACCGCTCTTAAAAACCCCCACCGACACATAATTATAATCAGGATTTAGCATATTCTGATTATGACTATACGAATTTTTACACATATTCATAAATAAATTCGCAATCATAATATCAGATGATTCTCCCGTCAAAAATGCTATATTTTCGGATCTTGCCGAAACAGTCATTCCTGCAGGGATATCTGTCATGTATAATGAGCCTGAAAGCTGACAGCTTTTTCCTCCGCCCAGATCTACCACAAATGTCCCCGTAAGATCCGCATTAGAGTCAGCGTATGAATTATCCAGTTCTGAACCATACACTTCATTTGCCCTGAAGCAGTTATACTTCTGCAGTCTTCCATCTCCATCTGCAAAGTTTGCTGATGATGAAAAAATAACTGTTACTGTAATAATTAGCATTGTCTTTTTAACTAGTCGTCTGATCATTATTAAGTTTTCCTTTTTGTTTTTATTTTTGGATAGAGAAAAAAGTTGAATTAGACGATCTGCCCCTCAGTAGATCTCCAATTAAAAAAAAAACAAATACGAGATATATAAAAGCGAGCAATTATAGATCACTTAATTAGATATGATACAACATTAACTTAATTTAATAGAATTGTAAAGTTTTTTTAAGATTATTATCTTGTTTTTCAGGCAGCAGATTTGTTAATAGTCTACCCCGCTCAGAGCGTTCCCGTCATCGAGTATAAAAGTAATTTTCGTTTTTTAGCTGATCTTTAATTATCAATATCATCCCCCGGCCATACCGAACCTTCATCCAGGCCTTTTTCCAAAAGCCATTCATCCTCAACGGAAATTAATTTTTTATCTCCGACTTCATTTATAAGAGTGACTGAAACCTTAGGCTTCTGTCCCGCTGCCGGTTCTTCACAGCCAT
>JAIKZC010000372.1 GCA_024682575.1 Lachnospiraceae bacterium
GAGCAAGAAACTATGTCTGATTTTTATGGTGCTGCTTCTTGTTTTTTCAGTATGGACTTACGAAAAATATAAAGATGAAAAAAATAAACAGTATAGTTGTCATATTGGATTCCTTCAATATGACGGTAAAGATACTTTTATTTCATCCATAACAGAAAATTTCCGGCAGGAAATCACAGAATTTCAGAACGAGAATAAGAATTATGAGCTAAGCTTAAATGTTATGGATGCCATGAATGATCAGGACAGGCAGAATATGCAGGCCGAGCATCTGCTGGATCTGAATTATGATATCCTTTGCGTAAATCTGGTAGAAAGAAATGAAGCGTCAAATATAATAAGTATGGCCGAAGAAAAGGGGGTTCCGGTAGTTTTTTTTAATCGTGAGCCGGTTGAAAAAGATCTTATGAGGAATGATGATATTTACTATGAGGGATCGGATGCGAATGAATCCGCAATTCTTCAGGCAGAGATAATCAAAGATGCCTTCGAGAAGAAGAAAATAGACAAAAATGAAGACGGAATCATTCAATGTATAATGCTGGAAGGGGAAAAGAGCCATCAGGATGCGGTTATCAGAAGCGAGATAGTTCTTAAATCCCTGACGGAAGCCGGAGTGAAACTTGAATTACTTACAGGTGCAGCAGCAGACTGGAATCGTCAGAGAGCAGGATGGCTGACAATGGTATGGCTTTCTGATGAAAAAATGCGTAAAAAAACCGAGCTTATAATAAGCAATAATGATGCCATGGCTTTAGGAGCAATTGATTCACTGGATGCGATGGGAATAGATGATATACGCGTGGTTGGAATAGACGGGATCTCAGAGGCATTAAATAACGTGGAAAGAAAAAAGATGCTTGGAACTGTGTTATGCGACACTTCAAAGCATGCAAGGGCTTTGATGGAACTTGTAGATGCAGTTGTAATGCATAAAGAAAAAATGGAAGAACTAAATCTGGATGAGGGAAAATATTATAGAATTCCTTTGGAAAAGATAGAATTTTCAAATTGATCAGATGACATGCGAATGTGCATGATGTACATGTAAATAAAAAATATGGATTTTCTTTGTTGATTTATTATAGAGTATAATTTCTAAAACATATCATAGCAAATCGAATTCTAAAAAAATGCCTAATAAAATATAATTTTTTTAGAAGGTTTTATTAAAAGATTTTGTTATGGAGGAAAGTATGAGAAGAAACTATCAATGGAGAAAATCCATTGCAGGCATCATGGCTTCTGCGATGGTAGCAACCACTGTAGTTAGTGGGGCTTTTGTCACTCTTCCTGAAACAGCTTTCGCTGCAACGACCTCAAAAAGGGTTACAGATCGCGAAAAGGAAAACATGGAAATTTCAAAAAAGGCAGCGACACAGGGAATGGTTCTGCTTAAGAATGAAAATTCCGTTCTTCCGATCGCTTCAGGAAAAAAGATCGCATTATTTGGAAGTGGATCCATCGTTACTATCATAGGTGGAACAGGATCCGGTGCGGTTAATCAGAGAGCGGAAGAAACCGTTAGTGTTTATGATGGACTTAAAGAAGTTTATGATATAACTACGGCAGATTATCTTGAGGAATATCTCGAGAATTTCAATGCAAAAAAAGAGGGCTATTATAAGAATGGCTCAGGTTTCTGGGCTCCTGCATCAGCTGTCGAGAGAAGCATTGAAGACGATGGAGCAGTTGACGAGGCTGCAAAAGAGGCAGATACAGCTTTTCTTGTTATCAAGAGAAATTCCGGAGAAGGAAACGATAGAGCTAAGACTGATGACTATGAACTTTCAGATATAGAGAAGGAAAATATCAAATATCTGAAGAAGAATTTTGAGCACGTAGTTATAATCCTGAATGTCGGTGGCGTGATCAATACAGCAGATTTTGCTGAAGATAAAGATATTGAAAGCGTTCTCCTTATGTCACAGGCCGGTATGAAGAGTGGTGAAGCTCTTGCAGATATCATGACCGGTAAAGTTACACCATCAGGTAAGCTGACTGATACCTGGGCAAAGGATTACGATGATTATCCGTCATCAGCAGATTTCAGTAATAATGACGGAAATATAGATTCTGAGTTATATTCTGACGGTATTTACGTTGGATACAGATATTTCGATACATTCGGAGTAGAGCCTGAGTATGAGTTCGGTTTTGGTAAATCCTATACCGATTTCAAGATGGAAACAACTGCTGTAGAGGCTAATGAGGAAAACGTTACCGTAAAGGTAAAGGTTACAAATACAGGAAGCAGTTATTCAGGAAAAGAAGTTGTTCAGGTTTATTTCTCAGCTCCATCCGGAAAGCTTGATGTTCCTTACCAGGAGCTTGCAGCTTATGGTAAGACAGATGAACTTAAGTCGGGTGAGTGCCAGGAACTTACACTTAGCTTCAAGACCTCCGATATGTCATCATACAGCGAGAAAGATGCTGCTTACGAGATGGCAAAGGGAGATTATATTATCCGTGTCGGCAACAGTTCAAGAAATACACATGTTGCAGCTAAGATAAACCTTGATGATAATGTTATCACAGAGCAGCTCAGCAACCAGCTGATGGGTGATAATGATTATAATGATGTTGATGACGAGCTTTCATCCAAGGCTAAAAAGGCAGAATCCTTCAG
>JAIKZC010000386.1 GCA_024682575.1 Lachnospiraceae bacterium
ATCAGAAAAGATGTCTTAAGCTCCCTGCTTACATATTTATAATCTGCACATATTGCAAATATAAAGATCAGATATATACATACCCATGATGTTCTTGCCGTATTTTTGAATACTGACCATATATTTTTAACCAGCTCGGGAAGCGGATAGTGTATGATCACGTTGCCATTAAGGGTAATTGTCGGCGAACATGCAACTATAAGAGCAAGCACATATGTCGCAGCTATAGCAATAATCGTATTTTTTCTTTTCTTGAAAAATTCCCAATCCTTGTGCCTGATGATCTGAATAGCAGTGATCATCGTCAGAATTATAATTCCGGCACCAAGATAATAAATCCTGTGCCCCTTTCTATATGAAAAGACCTCGGGAAAATATCCTGCCCCCATTTCATTAAAGAAAGCATTAAGATCAAGTCCAAAATTATCAACGCTTCCATTTAAATCCGCAACAGTATTATCAAAAGCTCCTAAAATAAAAAGAGTGAAAAGACCCACCAGCACAAAGCTTAAAAAGGAAAGTCCTGCTGCGATAAGACGTTTTTTATTACTGTCCTCCATTCCATCCCTGTCAATAATAACTGCAAGCATGAAACCTGCCAGAATAATTCCGTCAAATAAAATAAAATACGAGTGTATAAGCGGACAAAGGGCTCCTACTATCCCCCATAAAAAAATTTTTTTCTTTAAACTAAGCTCACGTCTTATAAGAATAAGATAAATCGGAAGTAAAATCAGCCAATGTGCTGCCAATGCAGAATGGAAATACATTCGCTCAAGCATCTGGAATGAAAATATAAAAAACAGACTTCCAAGGATTACGTTTAATTTAGATTTAAGATAGCGCTTTAAGATCATAGAAGCAAAAACACCATTTAAAGCGTATGTGAGTATTCCCCAAAAGCCGAAATACTGAAAACGATCCGGCAAAATTGGATTAAAAAGCTTGAAAAATAAAGCAAAAATAGGGATCGAATCTGTATAGATTATACTTACCTTGTCGGGATAAGTAAGCTGATCCATCAGACCTATAGGAAATGTCCATGCAGAATTTCTAAATCCTTTCCAGCCAAGATAATGCTGTGTAAAATCCGTACTCAATCCATGATACATCCATGAAATGTTCATAGGGTTCAAAATTTTATAACCATAAACAAGTATAAAAACAAGCATTCCGACCGCAGCCGCCATAAATTCAACATTATGCCTGCCATAAACAGATTTTAATCTTGTTTTCAAATTTAAGCTGAATTCTTTCATATTGTAATTTTACTCTAACTCCTGATTCTTTATCTCAATACAAACATAGACTATTATAATCTAATTCTTCAATATTTCCAAACAAATATTAAAAAAATCTAAACAAGCGCATTTATATTGACAGATTATATCGTATCAGATATAATCTAAACAAACAAAACGTGGATTTAATACGGAGGTAATTAATATGAGCATATATGATTATTCAGTAACAAAGGCAGATGGTCAGGAACTTTCCCTTTCAGAATTAAAAGGTAAAGTTATCATCATTGTAAATACAGCAACAGGATGTGGCTTTACTCCTCACTATAAGCCACTCGAAGAAATGTATGAAAAGTACCATGATAAAGGTTTAGAGATCATTGATATCCCTTGTAATCAGTTTGCCGGTCAGACCCCTGGCACGGATGAAGAAATCCATGAATTCTGCACCTTGAAATATAATACTCAGTTTCCTCAGATGAAGAAATCGAATATTAACGGAGAAAATGCTCTTCCGCTTTACGAATACCTTAAATCACAAAAAGGATTTGTGGGATTTGGAAAAGGTCCAACCGCATTGATGATGAAAACAATGCTTAAGAAAGTTGACAGCAACTACGAAAAAAATCCCGATATAAAATGGAATTTCACTAAATTTCTCGTAGACAGGGAAGGAAACGTAGTTGAGCGTTTTGAACCCACAGCAAATATGAAAGATCTCGAAAAAGCAGTTGAGGCATTGATCTAAAAGAACAGGCAGGCAGACAGACATGAATAAAAAGACTGAAAACAATAAATATGAACAGCTAAAATTAAAAAATCAGCTCTGTTTTCCGTTATACGCAGCTTCAAGACAGATAGTAAATCTCTATACTCCTGTTCTTAAGCCTTTAGGAATAACCTATACACAGTATATAGTGTTTATGGTTCTCTGGGAACAGGATGGCATTACAATGAGTGAACTTGGAGCCAAGCTCTACCTCAATAACGGAACACTTACTCCACTCATAAAGAAGATGGAGCAGGACGGCTTCATCTCGAGAAAAAGAGATCCTAATGATGAACGAATTGTTCGTCTTTACCTCACAGAGAAAGGTTTATCCTTCCGCGAGAAGGCTGTCGATATTCCTTACCAGGTTGGAGCGTGTGTAAATATCGGTAAAACAGAAGCCGACGCACTTTACAAATTATTATATTCAATACTGGATGCGTCCAAAAATAAATAAATAAATAAATAAATAAATGTCAAACCGCAGGTCATTTCATATCTGATGACCTGCGGTTTTATATTATTTGCTATTTGATTTTTCATCCCATACCGGAAGATCCAGTCCAACTGTTTTAGAATTGAAGGAACTTCCGTCATTTGCCTCGAACTGCTCTTCCGCTTTTTTAACATAGTTAAATCCAATATAAAGTAACGGAATATTACAGTATGCAATAAGAATATTTGCAAAATCAGAAAGGTCCCATAAAGCGCCAAGATCCAAGCCAACGATCGATGTCAGCATACCAAAGCAGATGACAGCAATATCGATAAAACGGATAATATTTATAAATAATCTGCTTCTGCTGATCCTGTTTGCACATATCTCGGAAAATGACATAAATCCTAAAAGACAGGTAAATGCAAAAAGGCCAAAGCATAAGGAAATAAGCAAAGTTACCGCATTATTAAATCCTGTTCCCGGTGTCAGCTCTGCAGCAGATGCAAGGAATTTAGGCAGCTTTCCGAGTTCGAACCAGGCTGCTCCATCATCTGTAAGCCAGACTCTTCCCATAATTTCGACAAAACCGGTAAGTGTACATATTACAATAGTATCCAGAAATACTCCTATTGCCTGTACACAGCCCTGATCACAAGGGTGTGCTGCATCAGAAGCAGCTGCAGGCATTGTAATTGTTCCCTGACCTGCCTCATTGGACATCAGTCCTCTCTTAACTCCCTGCATCAAGGCAATTCCGAATGCACCACCAAAAACAGCCTCAGGCTTAAATGCTTCCGTAAACACTGCATAAAAGAACCAGGGTATTCTGCTGAAATTAATAATTATAAGGACAATGACTGTCAAAACATATACGATCGCCATTACCGGAACAAGTACATCTGTAACTTTTGAAATCTTTCTGGTTCCGCCGAAAGAAACAGCACATGTAGCTATTATCACAATGACAAA
>JAIKZC010000008.1 GCA_024682575.1 Lachnospiraceae bacterium
AATCATAAAGCGGAAAGAATAAGTGCTGATATTATAGCAACATTCCTTCCGGATGAAGTAGTTGACGGACTTTATAAAGCAGTTGGAATGGCAGGTCTTCGTGTCGCAAATCTTACACTGGAGCCTATTGCAGCAATGGAAGTTGCGATCCCTGAGTCTTACAGAATGCTTAATATTGCGCTTGTAGACGTTGGAGCAGGAACAAGTGATATCTGTATAACAAAAGATGAGACTATTGTTGCCTATGGAATGATACCGAGTGCCGGAGATGAGATCACTGAGGTCATTGCCAAGGAATATCTTGTAGAATTTAAGGAAGCAGAGCATATCAAGAGAAGTGCTTCGTTGACCGAGCCTATAATTTTCCATGATATTATGGGTCTTGAGCAGACTGTAACGCCAGAGGAAGTAAAAAAGACAATAGAGCCATGCATCAATACAATGACAAAGGAAATCGCCGACAGGATCAAGAAACTGAACGGTGATAAGAGCGTAAGTGCTGTATTCGTTGTAGGCGGCGGCGGAAAAGCACCAGGTTTTACGGAGGCACTTGCGAAAGAGCTTGATATAAGCTGTCAGAGAGTTGCTGTAAGGGGCGAGGAAGTTCTTAAGGCTGTAGATTTTAAGGTTGATGTGAAGCAGGATTCTTTACTGGTTACTCCTATAGGAATCTGCCTTAATTTCTACAATATGAAGAACAACTTCATTTTCCTTGATTTTAATGGTGAACAGATCAAACTTTACGATAATTCTAATCTCCGGATTTCTGATGCAGCAATGCAGGCCGGATTTTCAAATGAGGATCTTTTCCCGAAACGTGGAAATGAGATCCGCTTTACAATGAACGGAAAGAAGGAAGTAAGAAGAGGAGATCCGGGGGATGCCGCTGTCATCAAGCTTAACGGTAAAATAGCTACATTGTCTGAAAAGGTAAAAGCAGGAGACAGTATCGAGATCACACCTTCAACGGCTGGTGCACCTGTCACTGTTCTTCTTGATAAGCTTCCGGGATTTACGGATACGATAAGTGTGAATATAAATAAACAGCTTATAAGTCTTCCTAAATTTGCGCTTGTAAATGGCGTTATGAAAAACGGTTATTATGAGATACAGGATGGAGATCAGGTAGAAATGAGAAAATTCTACTCGGTTGAACAGATTCTGGATTTCATGGATGTTCAGCTCGAAGAGGGTACCGAGATCTACGTTAATCATGAGATAGCATCCCCTCTTACGGAAGTATATGATAATTTTACGGTTGACTGGACTTTAAAAGAACAGATGCCATCATATGGCAGCGTTGACGAGGCTAAATCAGAAGCGGCTGCAACAGAGGAGAAGTCTCAAATGGATAAGGCTGAGGCAGAAGCTTCCGTAAAGCGCATGATGGAGGCTGTCAATAAAGCTGAGGCAGCACTTAATGCTTCACCAAATTATCAAAAGGCAAAAGAAATGCCTGCAGAAGAGCCGGCCATGGAAGAGGCTGATCAGGAAGAGGAGGAGGAAATCTCTGCCATAGAAAAACCTGAGGATGCCTTAAAGAAATTAAAGGATAAGATAGCCGGTAAACTTGAAGAAAAGCCGATCCTTACGGGAGATATAGAGGTTATAGTAAATAACCAGCCTGTAAGAATGACCGGCAAGGATAATTACATATATGTTGATGTATTCAACTATATAGATTTTGACCGTTCGACACCGCATGGAACATCTGTTGCAACTAAGATAAACGGACGCGATGCCGAATTTGTTGAGCAGCTTCATAATGGAGACAGGCTCGAGATATACTGGAGGAATGATTAATGAGATTTTGTTCCATTGCCTCCGGAAGCTCCGGCAACTGTACCTACATCGGATCTGGAGATACCAATCTGATAGTAGATGCCGGGATTTCAGGAAAACGCATAGAACTAGGATTAAGCGGACTCTCTGTAGAGGCTTCCGGACTTGATGGGATACTGATAACCCATGAACATTTAGATCATATAAAGGGTCTGGGTGTTATGACCAGACGATACGGGCTCCCTATTTATGCAAGCAGAGGCACGATCGAAGCACTTCTGACAAAGAAGGATATGGCAAATACACCTCAGGAACTTTTTCATGAGGTAAGGGCAGATGAAAGTTTTAAGATAAAAGATATGGTGATCGATCCGATAAGGATCTCACATGACGCCGCAGAGCCTGTAGCATACCGTTTTAATTCCGGAAAAAGTGCGGCAGCGGTAGTGACGGATCTGGGCACTTATGACAATTATATTTTAGACAGGCTTAATGGAGTTTCTGCACTTTTATTAGAGGCAAATCATGATGTAAGAATGGTTGAAGCAGGAAATTATCCGTATTATCTAAAGCAGAGGATACTTTCGGGAAAAGGTCATCTTTCGAACGATACTGCGGCAACACTTACTCTTGACTTGATAGACAGGGGAGAATTTTTAAGATATTTGTTACTGGGACATTTAAGTAAAGAAAACAACTTGGAAGAACTTGCTTACGAGACAGTAAGAATGGAGCTTAAGATGATTGGAGGAGGCTCGATTCCGAAGGATTTCAGACTTTCCGTTGCAAAAAGAAATGAATGCTCGGAATGTGTGGAAGTATAGGAGAATATTATTATGAAGAAAGTAATCATTACCGTAGTCGGAAAAGATACCGTAGGTATCATAGCAAAGGTATGTACATACCTCGCCAGCAACAGGATCAATATTCTTGATATCTCCCAGACGATCGTCAGTGGATATTTTAACATGATGATGATCGTTGATTTTGCGGAAAGTGCTAAACCTTTTGATGATGCTTCTGCTGAGCTTGAGCAGGTAGGCAGGGAAATCGGCGTAGTAGTAAAATGTCAGCTTGAAGATATCTTTGACTCCATGCACAGGATTTGATCAGATGGATATTTTTTGAAATTTACTGTGTAAATAGAAGGAGAGCGGCATTTTATGATAAACATCTACGAAGTTAAAGAAACGAATGACATGATTGAAAAGGCAAATCTTGATGTAAGGACAATTACATTAGGAATAAGCCTTATGGACTGTATAGATTCTGATATTGATGAAGTATGCTCCAAAATTGAGGATAAGATCTGTCGTGTGGCTAAAGATCTGGTTTCTACAGGACGTGAGATTGAGAGAGAATATGGAATTCCGATCGTTAATAAGAGAATATCCGTAACACCTATAGCACTTGTTGGAGGAGCAGCTGCAAAAACCTCTGCTGACTTTGTAAAGATCGCAAAAGTTCTTGATAATTGTGCTAAAAAGCTCGGAGTTAATTTTATAGGTGGTTATTCAGCATTGGTATCAAAGAGCATGACAAAGGCAGATGAATTGCTTATACGCTCAATTCCCAAGGCACTTGCTGAAACAGATTTCCTTTGCTCAAGTGTGAACCTTGGTTCAACAAAGACAGGAATAAATATGGATGCAGTCCGACTTATGGGTGATATAGTAAAAGAGGCTGCTGAACTTACAAAAGATAATGATTCCTACGGTTGTACAAAACTTGTAGTATTTTGTAATGCTCCGGATGATAATCCGTTCATGGCAGGAGCATTCCACGGGGTTACTGAAGGTGACGCTGTGATCAATGTCGGCGTAAGCGGTCCGGGTGTTGTAAAGACAGCATTGGAAAGTGTGCGTGGAGAAAGCTTTGAAGTTCTTTGCGAGAAGATAAAGAAAACCGCATTTAAGATAACACGTGTGGGACAGCTTGTGGCACAGGAAGCTTCAAGAAGATTGAACATACCTTTTGGAATTATAGATCTTTCTTTAGCACCAACACCGGCAATAGGTGACTCGGTTGCTGATATTTTAGAGGAGATCGGTGTCGAGTATGCCGGAGCGCCGGGAACTACCGCTGCGCTTGCTTTGCTCAATGATCAGGTGAAGAAGGGCGGAGTAATGGCATCAAGCTATGTAGGAGGTCTTTCAGGAGCGTTTATCCCTGTAAGTGAAGATCAGGGAATGATAAATGCAGTAGAAGCAGGAGCGCTTACACTTGAAAAGCTTGAGGCAATGACTTGTGTTTGTTCTGTAGGTCTGGATATGATCGCAATCCCCGGAGATACCCCGGCAACTTCAATAGCAGGTATGATCGCGGATGAAATGGCACTTGGCATGGTAAATCAGAAAACAACTGCCGTTCGTATAATCCCTGTTGTCGGTAAAACGGTAGGAGATAATGTTGAATTTGGCGGACTTTTAGGACATGCTCCGATTATGAGTATTAATAAGTTTGACTGTTCAGCATTTGTAAATCGTAAGGGAAGAATTCCGGCACCTATACATTCGTTTAAGAACTAAGTTGAGTGTAATTTTATGAAAATTCTTGGTATAATAGCTGAATTTAATCCTTTTCATAACGGACACAAATATCTTATCGACACCTGTATGAAGAATACAGGTGCCGATTTTTGCGTTATAGCCATGTCCGGAAATTTTGTGCAGCGTGGAACTGCTGCAATAATGAGTTACAGGGAAAGGGCAGAAATGGCTTTGAAAGCCGGAGCGTCTGCGGTGATTTTGCTTGACTCATACACGTCTACCGGCAGCGCAGAGTTTTTTGCATCGGGAGCTGTTAAGTGTCTTAATGCCCTTGGTTGTGTTGATTATCTTGCATTTGGAACAGAGGAAGGAGAGCTTGAATCCTTAAAGAGGATCAGTAATATTCTGGTTAAAGAAGATGACAGATACAAAGCGATTCTTTTAAGATATCTTTCCAAGGGATATAGTTTTCCTGCTGCCCGTGAAAAAACTCTTGCAGAGTATGGTGTTTGTGATGAAAGAATTCTTGAAAGTCCCAACAACATACTTGCGGTGGAATATCTGAAGGCAATTGAAAGAACCGGAAGTAATATTGAGCCTTATACAATCAGCAGAAAAGACAGTGACTATAATAGTGAAATAACAGAAGGAAAGTTCACATCTGCAAGGTCTATACGGAATTTAATGGAAAAGACCGAAGGAGAAGGGGATTTTAATCTTTCTGACTTTGATGGATTTATGCCTGAAGAATCAGTTAAAATGCTTAAAGATATCTGGAGGCTGAGGTTCCCGATCAATCCGGATGATTTTTCTGCAGAACTTGGATATGTTCTCAGAATGAATTTTGAAAAGAATAAAAATTATTTTGATA
>JAIKZC010000018.1 GCA_024682575.1 Lachnospiraceae bacterium
CAGGGTGGTGTAGGACACATTGCTGTAGATTACGGCAAGGTTCTTAACAAAGGTATCAGAGGAATCTTCGATGAGATAATCACAGCTATGCAGAAGGCTGATAAGAAGGATCCTGAATGGTTAAATAAAGAGCAGTATTACAAGGCTTGCCTGATCGGCTGTAAGGCAGTCATCACATTTGCAAACCGTTACTCAGCTAAGGCTAAAGAGCTTGCAGCTTCCTGCTCGGATCCTGTAAGAAAAGCTGAACTTTGCAAGATCGCAGAGAACTGCGCAAGAGTTCCTGAATATCCTGCAGAGAACTTCTATGAAGCTCTTCAGTCATTCTGGTTCATACAGCTCTGTATCCAGATCGAGAGTTCAGGACATTCGATCTCACCGGGACGTTTCGATCAGTATATGTTCCCCTTCTATGACAGAGATAACAGCGTAAGCCAGGAAGAGGCTCAGGAACTTCTTGACTGTCTCTTCATTAAGTTCTCAGATCTGAATAAGCTCCGTGATATCGGAACAGCTACTGCTTTCGCAGGATATCAGCTCTGGCAGAACATCAACTGCGGTGGTCAGACACCTGACGGAAAAGACGCTACAAATGCTATGTCATACATGGAAATTGAGGCTATGGCTCACACAATGATGTACATGCCTTCACTTTCAATCCGTGTATGGAACGGCACACCGGATGACTTCCTTATCAAAGCCTGTGAGCTTGCAAGAATGGGCGGCGGACAGCCTGCATTCTACAATGATGAGGAAATCGTACCTGCAAAGGTTAACCGTGGCGAGTCTCTTGAAGAGGCCAGAAACTATGCAGTTATCGGCTGTGTAGAGCCCGCTACACAGGGTAAAGAGTTCGGCTGGCATGATGCAGCACTCTTCAACCTTCCGTTAGTTCTTGAAGTTGCAATGAACAATGGACGTCTTCACGGCGAGCAGATCGGCCCTAAGACAGGTGAATTCAAAGACTTCAAGTGCTTTGATGAATTCCTGAATGCATATAAAGAGCAGATGAAGTATTTCGTATCACTTCTGGTACGTGTAGACAATGCTATTGACTACGCTCATATGGAGCTCGGCCGCCTGGCATTCGTTTCAACACTGGAAGATGACTGTATCGCAAAGGGCAAGACCCTTGAAGAAGGCGGTGCTAAATACAACTTTACCGGTCCTCAGGGTATCGGTGCTGCTAACGTTGGTAACGCTCTCTTTGCAGTTAAAAAGCTTGTATTCGATGACAAGTCACTCAGCCTTGAAGAGCTCAAAGAAGCTATCGATCATAACTTCGGTAAGCCTGAAGGAACTGAGAATGTTACAGTTGCAGGTCTTGAGTCAACACCTTCAAATGTTGCATATGACAGCGTAGTAGACGCAGTTAAGAAGGTACTCGGTGAGTATTCCAACTTCGATGTATCAAAGATCGATGTTGATGCTATTACAAATAAGGTTGCAGGCGGATGCGCAGGCGGAAGCTGCACAGCTACCGGCAAGGAAGCACGTTATCAGCAGATCCATGACATGATCATGGCTTGCCATAAATTCGGTAACGATGAGGACGATGTTGATGAGTATGCACGCGTAGGTACAAGATGCTACTGCGAAGAACTCGAGACATATCCTACACCAAGAGGCGGTATCTTCAATGCAGGTCTTTATCCTGTATCCGGTAACGTTCTCCTTGGATCCTTCATCGGAGCAACTCCTGATGGACGTTACAATGGTGAGACCATCGCCGATGGTGTTTCACCTACAAGAGGAACTGATGTGAACGGACCTACAGCAGCTTCAAACTCTGTTGCAAAGCTCGATCACTTCATCGCTTCCAACGGAACACTTTACAACATGAAGTTCTCACCTTCTGCAATGGCAGGAACAGAGGGAGTAAGAAATCTTGCATCCCTTATCAGAGGCTATTTCGACAGAAAGGGCGGACACGTTCAGTTCAACGTTATTGACAAGAAGACTCTTCTTGATGCTCAGGCTCATCCTGAAAACTATCGTGACCTTATCGTCAGAGTTGCAGGATACTCAGCTCAGTTCATCGCTCTGGACAAGACGGTTCAGGATGATATCATCTGCCGTACAGAGTTCGACAGATTCTGATAAAGCGGAGCCAAAAATTCGAAAGGAATTAATTCTGAATGGATATAGATTACGAAAAAAAGGCGTGTGTCTTTAACATTCAGAGATTCTCTGTACATGATGGACCCGGAATTAGAACCATAGTGTTTATAAAAGGTTGTCCCCTTCGCTGTAAATGGTGCTTCAACCCGGAGTCCCAGAATCCGGATCCGGAGGCGGGATATGGGGAAATGATGACCGTAGGACAGGTTTACGAGGAAATTAAAAAAGATCAGGTGACATACCGCCGTTCAGGCGGCGGTATCACCTTTTCTGGTGGAGAGGCACTGACTCAGCCGGACTTCCTTGAGGAAATTATACATCTGTGTCAGCTGAACGGCTGGAATACGGCAATAGAAACAACAGCCTGTGTTTCTGAGGATATAATCCGCCGTATCATACCGCAGTTAGACTACGTAATGATGGACCTGAAGGCAATCCCGTCTGATGTGCATAAAGCAGGAACGGGAGTGAGCAACGAGAAGATACTGGAACATGCAATGCTGGTCAACAGTCTCGCAAAAAATCTTGTTGTCAGAGTACCGGTGGTTCCCGGCTTTAACTACAGTGAAGAGCAGATTTTGTATATCGCCAAATTCTCTAAGTATCTGGACAAAGTGGACACGATCCACCTGCTTCCGTATATGACGATGGGAAAGAAGAAATACGAATTACTCGGTAGGACCTATGAGCTTGGCGACACCGAACCACTGCATGAAGAGGATCTCGAAGGTTTGAAGGAAATAGTTATAAATAATGGCTTTAACTGCGTGATAGGCGGTTAAAAGAAAAAGGAGGAAATCAATGCAGGACGATATTCTTGATAAGATTCGCGCAGAGATAGATAAAAGTCTCGTGGCCGGCGGAGATAAAGGAAAGGGGAAGTATGAGAATATGAACAGCTCAAAGTGCAACCTTACAGAGTTTGTAGGAGCAAGCAGTGTTGGTGATACCATCGGACTTGTTATCGCTAACGTAGACCCTCAGCTCTTAGATGCTATGAAAGTTGAAAAAAAGTATAAATCCATCGGTATCATCGGTGACAGAACCGGTGCAGGCCCGCACATCTTCGCAGCAGACGAAGCAGTAAAGGCTACAAATACCGAGATCATCGCTATAGAGCTTCCCAGAGATACAAAGGGCGGAGCAGGACACGGCTCACTCATAATCTTTGGCGCTCAGGACGTTTCCGATGTAAGACGTGCTGTTGAAGTTACTTTGGATGAAGTAAACAACAGAGTATTCGGAGATGTTTACGGAAATGAAGCAGGACATGTAGAGCTTGATTACACAGCACGTGCAAGCTATGCATGCAACAAGGGCCTCGGCGCTCCGATCGGCAAGTCCTTCGGAACCATCGTTGGTGCTCCTGCAGCAATCGGCCTTGTTATGGCTGATACAGCATTAAAGGCTGCTAATGTAGAAGTAGTTTCTTATTGCACACCGGGCAACGGAACAAGCTTCTCAAACGAGGTTATCCTGAACGTATCAGGTGACTCCGGCGCTGTAAGACAGGCAGTTATCGCTGCAAGAGAGGTTGGTATCAAGCTCCTCAGCACATTGGGATCAGAGCCTGTAAATTCACAGCCGTCGTATATTTAATCTGATAAAGTGATTTTCTTACCGGCTAAGGAGGCCGGATGAGGGGATTATTACTTTATATAAAAATAAGCTTATTTTTATCGTAGGAGGTATTAAAAATGACTTCAGATGCATTAGGAATGATCGAAACTCACGGTTACGTAGCTGCCGTAGAAGGCGCAGATGCCATGGTTAAGGCTGCTAACGTAGAGCTCATCGGAACAGAGAGAATCGGTTCCGGACTTGTAACAGTACTGGTTCGCGGAGACGTAGGTGCCGTTAAGGCAGCAGTTGACGCAGGTCTTGCAGCAGCAAGCAACGTAGGAGAAGTTGTTTCTACACATGTTATTCCTCGTCCTCATCAGGAAGTGGAAGCAATCATCCCGAAAAAAGCTACTCCGGCAAAGTAATTATTAAAAAGAATCTTAAGGTCGGCAGTTTCACCACCTCGAAACTGCCGGCTTTTTTTCAGACAGAGGGCAGGTTATGAGTGAACAGGGAAAAATCAGAGTCGTTCAGGAAACAGTCAGCGGTAAAGAAATTACTCTGGCTCATGTAATAGGTGGACCGGCGCCGATCATTTATAAAAAGCTCGGACTCGATCCGTCGATCGATTATCATTCGGCAGCAATAGGAATAATGAATATGTCACCGCCGGAATCTGCAATAATAGCTTCGGATATCGCGGTGAAAAACGGAAATGTTTATCTTGGATTTGCGGACAGATTTACGGGAACGCTGATCATAACCGGAGAAATAGATTCGGTTTCAGCGGCATTGCAGCAGGTAGTCAACTATTTTCATGAAGATTTAGGATATGTTACCTGTGAGATAACAAAGCGGTAAATTATGGGTGAAAGATTAACAAATAACGAATTAATAGAGAAAATATATCGCGAGGGTTTTCACGCTGAGGGAATAAATGACTTAAGGCTCGTGAGGGTCAGGGTCAATGGAAAAGAGCTCTCAATGGCGCATGTAATAAGGGTTTCAAGGGAGGAAGTATATACAAATCTTGCCTTAAATATCGGAACACATGCAGGTGAGAACCACAAAGGAGAAGCGATCGGAATTATAGATGTCACTCCCTGGGAAAGTACGGTTATTGCGGCAGATATGGCGCTTAAATACGGGGATGTGGAGATAGGCTTTATGGACAGATTTTCCGGAACACTGATAATAACCGGTAAATACAGTATGGTATCGAGTGCTGTCCATGGGATACACGACTTTTTCAGAGACAGGCTCGGCTTTACGGTCTGTGAAGTTACAGAGAAATAATGGATAATGAGCCGCAATGCCGGAGATATTTATGGCATTGCGGCTTAGTTTTATAATGGGGGATATTTTTAGGAGGCAGTATGAAAAAACTATTTTTAATGGGCAGAAGTGAAGCGGGAAAAACTTCTCTTACACAGGCGATGAAAGGTGAGGAGCTGCATTATGAAAAGACCCAGTATACTTATTCTCACGAAACGACAATAGATACTCCGGGAGAATATGCGGAGACCAAAACCGCTTCTGTGGGTCTTGCATGCTTTTCATTTGATGCCGACGTAATAGGGATGCTCTGCGCAGCCGATGAGCCCTTCAGTGTTTTCGGAAATAATCTGAACTGCTGTATCAATCGACCTCTTATCGGGATCATAACAAAAATCGATTCGCCTCTCGCTAATGTAGAAAAAGTTGAGCAGTGGATGCTGAATGCCGGCTGCGAGAGAGTATTTCCTGTAAGCAATAAGACCAGGGAGGGAATAGATGAGCTTCTGGATTATCTTGAGGCAGACAGGGCTCCGATAAGTCTGGAAGAAGCAAAAATCAAACAGGCGAAGGGGATAAACGCTTGGGAATAAAGATTTGAAACCGCTCTATTTCAGAGCGGTTTTTTATATTGATCGGAAATCTTTTCGCTCTTGAGCGAAAATTTTTACTATGTTATGATTTATAGGTTGAAAAACCTATAGATATATTATGCCGATAGTTTCTATAACGGCGTAATTTATTGAATTCATAAAAAAGATATTACAGGAGAAATCAAAATGGCAGTTAAAAGTGAAAAAATAGAGATCAGATATATAAATGACAAGATCACAAAGCTTGAATATATAGATGGAAAGTCCGACTGGATCGATCTTAGGAGTGCAGAAGACGTTGACCTTAAAAAAGGCGAATTTCATATGATACCTTTGGGGATAGCGATGAAGCTTCCGGAAGGTTATGAGGCACATGTGGTTCCGAGAAGTTCGACATTTAAGAATTTCGGTCTTATTCAGACAAATCACATGGGAGTTATCGACTGCTCCTACAGCGGAGACAATGACCAGTGGTTCGTACCGGTACTGGCAATGAGAGATACACACGTTTCTTTTAATGACAGGATCTGCCAGTTCAGGATCATGGAAAACCAGCCAAAGATCATTTTTGAGGAGAAAGAACATCTTGATTCCGTTGACAGAGGTGGTTTCGGATCTACGGGGATAAACTGAGACACGGTGGAATAAATGAAAGCAGGAAGAAATAAAACCATAGATATTTCGCTCGAAGAGGGAGTGACGTATTTAGAACGCTGCATAAAAGTTGAGGAGAAGAAAGATTTATCGGAGATCGTAAATAAGACCATCTGCGGTGACAGCTTTGAGGTAATGAAAAATCTGCCGGAGAAGTTTGCAGATCTTTTGATAGTAGATCCTCCCTACAATATGGATAAGGATTTCAGCGGAAAGTCCTTTAAGAAAATGACAGATGAAGTGTACGCTGAATATACCGAAAAATGGCTTGAGGCAGCGCTTCCCTGTCTTAAGGATAACGGAAGCGTTTATGTATGCTGCGACTGGGAGTCGAGCATGGTTATCGGCCTTACCTTAAAAAAATATCTGACATTAAGAAATCGTATAACCTGGCAGCGGGAAAAAGGACGCGGAGCATTGTCTAACTGGAAGAATGGCATGGAGGATATTTATTTTGCAACAGCCTCTAAGGCTGACTACAAATTCAACATAGATGATGTAAAAATAAGAAGACGCGTGCTTGCACCATATCGTGTAGACGGTGCACCGAAGGACTGGGAAGAAACAGAGGAGGGAAATTTCAGAAATACTTATCCTTCAAATTTCTGGGACGATATTTCTATTCCCTATTGGTCGATGAGTGAAAACACAGCCCACCCGACACAGAAAAGTGAGAAGCTTTTAGCCAAGCTTATTCTTGCAAGTTCTGATAAGGGTGACGTGGTTTTTGATCCTTTTGGCGGTTCCGGTTCGACAGCAGTAACAGCGAAAAAGCTCGGTCGGAATTTTGTAACTATTGAGCAGAATCCACAGTATTGCATCTGGGCGGAAAAACGCCTTGAAATGGCTGACAGCGACATGAGTATCCAGGGTTACACCGACGGTGTTTTCTGGGAACGCAACACCCACTCGCTCCAGGGCCGGAAGAAGAAAGTATAGGTTTT
>JAIKZC010000268.1 GCA_024682575.1 Lachnospiraceae bacterium
GCTATCGAATATGAAAGCTGCGCGGCTGTTAGATTTATGTTTTTGAGAGCATTGTCATTTGAATCATAGCTTTGATTTATGGATTTTATAATTGCTGGATTTAATGCCATATCTACAAAGTATGAGCCGTAAATATTCAGCTGGGCAGTGATGAGTGCATCGCAATAGCCCTGCTCGTAGGGTGCCATTCCGGATCTGAGAGCAGGATAAGTAGAACTATAGAGTTTTCCTACAAATGAAATATCGGAGCTGAATTTTGGATCAGCTTTAATCTTTGAAAGACGATCACAGTTAACTGCCAGCGGAAGATGATGGAAATTGTCATATCCGAGTTTATTATATTTTGCGGCTTCTTCGCGGTCAAAAAGAAAGATTTCAATATTTGGAAGATCAAAATATTCGCGGGAAGTCAGGTTCATCGGACTGTCATAACTCCATGCAAGATATGGAAGGTTTTTATCATAGGCGATCTTTCCAATAACGGGTATGAAATTAGTTGAAAAAACTGCATCATAATCTGAAGCTGCAAGTTCCTTCAGCATCAGGCTTTCAAATTCGTCGTTATGATATTTGCCTTCATCGCCTTTGGGAAATCGGTAGTCTATATTTTTATAGCTGATTCCCATTATTTTCATTGTGTATATGATATCCGGCTGGATATAAGATCCAAAATCGATTAAAAGAATATTCATAGTCTAAAAGGCCTTTCATAAGCTTTTTCTAATATATTTATTATAGCAATAAAGTCTTAGCATCATAGATTTTTTTTGAATGCAAGATAAGGGAGAGTTTAATGAATATTCTTATCCTGAGACAGATGCTGATAGTTGTTTTTTATTATGGACAAGCGTTTTCATATATCTTAAATATGTCGATAAAACTAATGTAGATTATTTTTTTAATTGGGGGTAATAAAAAATGTTGGATTATATTATTGTGCAGGCAGGCGGTAAGGGGTCAAGGATGCAGGTGCTTACGAGGAATAAACCAAAGGCACTCGTTCCTGTTAAGAACCTGCCTATGATCTTCCATTTATTCAGAAAATTTCCTGATAAAAAATTCATTATTATAGGGGATTATAAATTTGATGTTCTCGAAAGATATTTAAAAGAATTTGCAGAGGTTGATTACAGGCTGGTTTCCGGAAAAGGTCATAACGGTACCTGTGCCGGAATGTCAGAGGCATTGAAGCTGCTGCCTGACAATCAGCGTTTTATGCTCATATGGTGTGATCTTGTTTTATCGGATGAGTATGAACTACCGCAGACAGAGAATAATGTTGTTGGTATTTCTAAAGATTTTTCCTGCAGATGGAAATATGAAAATGGAAAATTTGAGGAAGAGAGAAGCGATGAACATGGCGTTGCAGGACATTTTATTTTTCAGAATAAAGGTCTGATATCCGATATACCTTCAGATGGTGAATTTGTACGATATCTGAGTTCTAAAAATCTTGATTTTGAGGAACAGCCGCTTTATAAGACCAAGGAATATGGACTTTACAGCGAATGGAACAAACTTCCTAAATACAGATGTCGTCCATTTAATGATATTTCGATTGAGGGAGACAGGGTTGTTAAGAGGGGAATAGATGAGCAGGGCAAAAAACTTGCCCAAAAAGAAATTGCCTGGTATCAGAAATTAAAGGAATCTTCATTTGATTCTGTTCCTTATATCTATTCATATGATCCTTTCACGATGGAACTTATAGATGGAAAGAATATTTATGAATATACTTATCTGCCAAACGAGCAGAAGAAAAATGTTTTAGAGAATATTATCAACAGGCTGAAGGCAATCCATGAGCTGGAAACAGCTCCTTATGACGAGGAAAGTTACAGGGAAGCATACCTTGGAAAAACTTATGAAAGGCTTAAAAAAGTCAGAAATCTTGTGCCTTTTGCAAACGATCCCACGGTTACAGTAAATGGAAGGGTATGCCGCAATATTTTCTACCACAAGGAAGAGGTTGAGAAGCTTGTCATGCAGTATGCTCCGAGAGAGTTTGTCCTGATACATGGTGACTGCACGTTTAGTAATACCATGTTGAGACATGATATTGATCCTGTATTTATCGATCCAAGAGGATATTTCGGCAGAACACAGTTTTACGGGGATGTCGCATATGACTGGGTGAAGCTTTACTACAGTCTTTTCAGTAATTATGATCAGTTTAACTTGAAACGCTTCAGTCTTGATATCAGAGAGAATGAAGTTGTACTTGATATTGGTTCTTCCAGCTGGGAGAACATGGAGGAGTATTTCTTTGACCTCCTTGAGGGAGAAGTAACAAGACGACAGATAAAGATACTTCTTGCCATAACCTGGCTTTCTCTTACAACTTATGCATGGGAAGACTATGACTCCATATGCGGTGCTTTTTACAATGGTTTATATTATCTGGAAGAAGCGCTCAGCATGGAGAGCGCATACAGCTACTTTGCAAAGAATGCTCAGATTTTGGATAAGTCACTTAACAGCATTTCAATGAGTGATATGGACAGGCTGATTACTGATTGTTCTAAGGCCTTAAAATCCGGTCATAAGGTTATTGCCTCCGGCCTTGGGAAAAATGTTCCGATATGTGAGAAATTTGAAGGAACGATGGTATCGCTTGGACTTGAAGCACAGTTTCTTCATACAAATACGGCAGTACATGGTGAAATGGGAAAGGTAAGACCGGGAGATGTGCTTATAGTTTTAACAAAGAGCGGAAGTACTTCAGAATCTGTTTATCTCGTGGATCTTATCAAAAAGAGAAAAGGCGTGACAATCTGGCTTATGTCCTGTAATGAACATGGAACTTTGTCTGAAACGATGGATAATAAACTTATTATTCCATTAGAACATGAAGGGGATTTATGGGATCTTGTTCCAAATAATTCAACGACTTTGTTTTTGATCGTTTTACAGACACTGGCCATTCAGCTGGCAAAGAGGATGAACGTGACGCTGGATGTATTTAAGGATAATCATCCTGGTGGTGCTATAGGAGCTAAATTACAGCATGGAGAAAATAATTTTATCTGAACTGGGTCATACCTGGATAGTTGATCTGGATGGAACGATAGTTAAGCATAACGGATATAAACTTGATGGTAAGGATTCTCTTTTGCCCGGAGCTAAAGAATTTCTTGAGACTATAGATAACAATGATATGATCATTTTCCTGACTTCACGTAAAGAAGAATACAGGGAGATCACGGAAAAATTTTTGTATGATAATAATATAAGGTATGACCATATCATATTTAATGCTCCTTATGGAGAACGCATCCTCATTAATGATGATAAACCAAGTGGTTTGTGTATGGCTAAAGTTGTAAATTGTGAGAGGGATAAATTCCCGGAAATTTGTCAGGAAATTGATAAAGAGTTATAGAGTAAAACTGTCTTCTCTGAAAATTAAACATTGAAATGATCAAACAGCTCACTGATAAGGATTTTGTTTTCAGTGAGCTGAAAATATTATATAAGGGGAGAATTGTCTTATATATGATATAATCAATATATATTTTTGGAGTATGTTTGCAGATTATTTATTAATTGGAATTATTGTTTGGTTAAGTAAAAATAATCGTATAGGGGGATTCAATGAAAATCCTTTTTTATAGATATAAAAGCATATGTGAGAGCGAAATCTGTGAG
>JAIKZC010000024.1 GCA_024682575.1 Lachnospiraceae bacterium
TATGTAGTACGTAAGGGGCGTAAGCCGGGATTTTATGACAGTTGGGCAGAATGCCAGAAAAATGTCACGGGCTTTAAGGGGGCTGAGTTTAAGTCCTTTTTGACTATGGCTGATGCAGAAGCATATATGAATGATGAAAGAGCCAGTGTTGATGATCTTGACAGCTCTAAGCCTTTTGCCTTTGTAGATGGTTCGTTTAATAAGCCCGAAGGCAGATATGGCTGGGGCGGATTCCTGGTCGAGAACGGTAAAAGACATATTATAGCAGGTCATGGAGAAGACCCTGAGCTTGCATCAGTATGGAATATAGCCGGAGAACTTATGGGCGCTTCGGAAGCCATGAAAAAAGCTGAAGAACTTGGCTTAAGTGAAATTTCGATCCTTTATGATTATGTGGGAATTGAAGAATGGGCAAAGGGAAATTTTAAGACCAACGGAAAAAAATATGTTGAGGACTACGTATCTCTTTATAAGAAAACGTTAGATAAGGTCGATATTAAATTTGTGAAGGTCAAGGGACACTCCGGTATTGAAGGAAATGAAGATGCCGATGCCATTGCCAGATTCGAGGCAGGAGTATCAATAGAAGAAAAACACAGAAAAATATTGGAAAAATATAATCTGATATAAAAAAAGCTTTCCGCTTTTATTGCGGAAAGCTTTTTGCTTAAGAAGTTATTATGCCTGTTTTCTGAATACTTTGTAGAGCGTCTGAGAAAGCGCTGTTGCTACGAGGCAGCATACGATAGCTTCGATTGCACCCTGTGTTCCTACAAATGCAAAAACAAATGTAAGAGGATTGGATACTCCTAAAGCATCTACAAAGCCCTGGATTACAGGAGCATTATAGAAGAACAGTACTAATGAACCCATGAAGAGCAGAGTGTTAAGCAAAGGACAAGCAAGGCTTGATACGAAGAATGAAAATTTAGATGCAGGCTTGATAGCGTGAAGGCTCTTAAAAATAAGGCCTGTAAGAAAACCTTCAAGGCAGCGTGCAACTATTGTCATGCAGAAAAATCCGAAAATATTAATGCTTATAAGTGAAGCAAACGCTCCGGAAAATCCGTTTATGAATGAAGTAATTCCGAAGGCTGTTCCACAAACTGCACCACCAAGGGGGCCAAGCATGATTGCGGCTATTGATACCGGAATTGTAAGTAATGTTATGGACAGACCCGGTGTCTTAAAATATCCAAGGGGTGTCATGGCCATAACGAGTGTGATGGCAACCATAAGTGCAAGCTCCACCATGTACTTTGTTCTTGCCTGCGCATTCTCTGCTGCGCTGTTTACTACTGCTGTTGATCTCATTGTTTCCTCCCTTTCCGGTCATGCGGCAAAATTAACCTGCATGCCAAAAACATTAAATAAATAATTTGAACGCAAGGGATTTCATCAGATTTGAATAAGAATTGTAATTAGGGGTGTTTTTAATCGAATTTAGACGCAAAAATCTTATTAACAATTATTTAAGTAGCCGCCGCACGAGGTCAGCCCTTACCTGTTTCATAATATTTTTGTGTTTATTGGATCTATCTTTTCTGATGCATCTTCATCCCAATGAATAACGCTCAAGCGAATAGTATCATGAAATTCGAAAATATGCAATAGTAAGATACTTGAAAGCGTTTCTTTTAAAAGATAATATTGTTTATATAGATAATAGCTTAAAAAGATTGAGAGAAAAATATGGAATTTGATATAGAAGAAAATCTTGCAAAACTGCCTAAGAAACCGGGAGTGTATATAATGCATGCCTCCGACGATGAGATCATTTATGTCGGGAAGGCGGTAAATCTTTTCAACAGGGTACATTCTTATTTCAGAAATACAAAGAAAAGCCCGAAGATTCAGAAGATGGTGACACATATCAATTATTTCGAATATATAATCACCGATTCAGAGCTCGAGGCACTGGTACTGGAGAGCAACCTTATAAAAAAACATCGTCCGCGTTACAATACAATGCTTAAGGATGATAAGAGCTATCCATACATAAAAGTAACAATAAATGAGGACTATCCGAGAATACTCTTTTCAAGAAAGCCGCAGGGAGATACAGGGATCGGCCGTTCAAAGGCAAAATTTTTCGGCCCTTATACCTCAGCATGGGCGGTACGTGACACGATAGAACTGATAAATAAAATCTATCGCCTAAGGACCTGCAATCGCGTTCTTCCGAGAGACGTTGATAAAATGAGACCTTGTCTTAATTATCATATAAATATGTGCCAGGGTCCATGTAAAAGCGGAGCTGTAGACCGGGAAGAATACAGAAAGTCGGTGGATGGTGCAGTCGATTTTCTAAATGGTAATTACAAGCCGATACTTGATATGCTTGAGGATCGCATGATGAAAGCTTCCGATGAAATGCGATATGAAGATGCTGCATCCTGGCGGGATCTTTTAAATTCTGTTAAGGCTGTTGCGCAGAAACAGAAAATAACGGCTGCTTCAGATGCCCAGGACAGGGATGTTATAGCCTCCTACGCCGAGGGAGAAGATGCAGTAGTGCAGATATTCTTTGTAAGAAATGGACGTCTTGTCGGAAGAGATCACCATTATATGACAGGTGTGGCTGACAGAACAACTGCAGATATTCAGAATAGTTTTATAAAACAGTTTTATGCCGGAACTCCTTTTATACCAAGAGAGATCATGGTAGAAGCTGAACTGGAGGATATGGCGGTCATAGAGGAATGGTTAAGTAAAAAAAGAGGCGGAAAGGTCAGTCTTCTGGTGCCAAAAAGAGGTATGAAGGAAAGGCTTGTAAAACTTGCAAAGAAGAACGCTGAACTTATCCTTTCGACCGATATGGAAAAACTAAAGAAAGACAACGAGAGAACGATCGGCGCAGCTCAGGAACTGGCAGACCTTATAGGAATAGAGAATGCCAGGAGGATTGAGTCCTATGATATTTCCAATATCAGTGGATTTGAATCTGTTGGTTCAATGGTGGTTTTTGAAAATGGAAGGGCAAAAAAATCAGATTACAGGAAATTCCGAATAAAGGGAGTTGAAGGTCCGAATGATTATGCAAGCATGGAGGAAGTGCTTACAAGACGCTTTGAGAGACTTTTGAAATCGACTGAGAACGAAGAAGTGGATGATGATGCGGTAATCGGAGATTCATTTTCAAATTTCCCGGACCTTATTCTGATGGACGGAGGCAAGGGACAGGTTAATATTGCGCTTGATGTACTCGCAAAGCTGAATCTGGATATCCCCGTAGCCGGTATGGTTAAGGATGATACTCATTCCACCAGAGGAATATATTATGAAAATATTGAGCAGCCAATAGATACACATTCAGAGAGTTTTAAGCTTGTTACAAGGATTCAGGATGAGACACATCGTTTTGCGATAACCTATCACAGATCTTTACATGCAAAAGGTCAGCTTCATTCGCTCTTAGATGATATACAGGGAATCGGAGAGACCAGAAGAAAGGCATTGATGAAGGCATTTGGAAGTATCGAGGCAATAAGAGAGGCGGAGGAGAAGGAACTTGCAGAAGTCGATGGGATGAATGCAAGAGCTGCAGAGGCTGTGTATGAGTTCTTTCACAAAGAGAAAGATCGATGATTTAAGGCAGTTAAAGAAATTTCTCACATCTGAGTATTGAATACGTAGGTGGGGAATATCATTGACATTGCAGGAAATTGTTTTACAACAGAAACATTTTAAGGCGGATTACAGCTTAAGTTTATAACTTTTAGAAGTTTTTTAGAACTCGTTCACGAAATGTATACATTTCATTCTGATTTTTGTCACAAGAGATTGTTATTATATATCCATAGAGCGGTGATGAACGAACCCCACACACTCGTACATCAAAGTAACCCGCCTATAAAATTTAACGAACTTCTTTTTCATACTCAGCCAGCATAGGTAACTATGCTGGCTACCTCCCTTTTAAAGGCAAATTCAAAAACTCTTCACATATCAAATTAAAGATGTTACAATAATAAGAATGATAACTTGGGGTTATTATGCGTTAAAAATATTATGACGGAGGTATTTATATGGCAACGGTTGCGTTGAAGAGCTTCATTGAGAAGATGGAACTCGTTAATCTTACACCGGAAATAGATATAGAGAAGGCTGTTATCGGTTCACCTGAGATTAACAGACCCGCGCTGCAGCTTACCGGCTTTTTTGAACATTTTGATACGGGAAGAGTCGAGATAATCGGATTTGTAGAATATTCCTATATGCAGCAGATGGATGAGGAAAAAAGAGAAGAGATATATTCAAGATTACTGGATCCTTCGGTTCCGGCTTTTATTTTCTGCAGAGATTTAGAGCCGGATGAGACATTTATGAAGCATGCACTCAATAATGGTGTACCGGTTTTGAAAACTTCAAAATCTACATCAGACTGTATGGCACAGATCATTAGATGGCTGAATGCAAAGCTTGCACCGTGTATTTCAATTCACGGAGTTCTTGTAGATGTTGATGGTGAAGGTGTTCTTATAACAGGTGAGAGCGGAATCGGAAAAAGTGAGGCAGCTCTGGAACTTATAAAAAGAGGACATCGTCTGATTTCTGATGACGTAGTTGAGATCAGAAAGGTTTCTGATGATTCACTTATCGGATCCGCACCGGATATCACAAAGCATTTTATCGAACTTAGAGGAATCGGAATTGTTGATGTTAAGGCTCTTTTTGGTGCCATAAGTGTTAAGGATTCAGAGGAAATAAGTCTTGTTATCAAACTTGAAGACTGGGACAGAGAGAAAGAATATGACAGACTTGGTCTTGAAGAAGAATATACAGAATATCTCGGCGTAAAACTGGTATGTCACTCAATACCGATAAGACCGGGACGAAATCTTGCAATAATATGTGAAACTGCTGCTATTAATTACAGGCAGAAAAAGATGGGATATAATGCCGCTAAGGAATTATATAAGAGAGTACAGGAAAATTTGGCTAAAAGAAACGAGGAGTAAAAGTAATGAAAGAGTTTGCAATCGGAGTTGATGTGGGGGGGACATCGGTAAAAATGGGTCTTTTCACCTATAAGGGTGAATTAAAGGAAAAATGGAGCATTCCTACTAATGTATCGGATGATGGTAAACGTATAATTCCGGATATAGCAGCGTCCATAAAAAAGAAAATGGCAGAAAGAAATCTTACGGAAGCTGATATTGAGGGTGTAGGAATCGGTCTTCCCGGTCCGGTTGATGATTCAGGAGTAATACGTAAGGCGGTTAATCTTCATTGGAACAAAACATTTAATGTTGCCGGACAGCTTTCGGATCTCCTTGACGGAATGAAAGTAAAGGCAGGAAATGATGCGAATGTTGCAGCATTGGGTGAGTGCTGGGCAGGAAGCGGAAAAGGTTACAATGATCTTGTAATGGTAACACTCGGAACAGGTATTGGCGGAGGAGTTATCATTAATGGTAAGATCCTTGCCGGTGATACCGGTGCTGCCGGAGAAATCGGTCATATACATGTGAATGACGATGAAGAAGTAAAGTGCAACTGCGGAAACTGCGGTTGTCTTGAACAGTATGCATCTGCAACCGGTATAGTACGTCTTCTCGAGAGAGAGCTTGAAGCTTCCAATGATGACAGTGTTATGAGAACAAAGAAGCATACTGCAAAAGATGTATGGGATGCTGTTGAAGAGGGTGATGCTCTTGCAATCCGTGTTGCCGAAAAATTTGGAGCATATCTTGGAAAGGCACTGGCAGGAATCGCAGCAGTACTTAATCCTGAGCTTATAGTTATAGGTGGAGGCGTTAGTCTTTCGGGTGATGTGATAATGCCTTTCATTGAGAATAATTTTAAGAAAACTGTATTTCATGCGAGTCGCGAAACAAAGTTTACAAGGGCAGAACTTGGAAATGACGGGGGAATTTATGGAGCAGCAAAGCTTGTGCTCTGATCAATTAGTCTATGAATGAGTATTTTATTGAATATGTAAAGAAAATTTTGCCGGCTGAAAGAATTAGAATTGATGAGCCGATGAGCAAACATACTACATTTCGTGTAGGTGGGCCTGCTGATCTTTTTGTTCAGCCGGAAAGTAAAGAAGAACTTGCAGCGATCATTAAATATCTTGCTGTTTCTGAAAGAGAATATTTTATTCTCGGAAACGGCAGCAATCTTCTTGTTGGAGATCATGGATACCGCGGAACTGTTGTAAAGATCTCAAAAGGTTTCGATACAATAGAGACAGATGGTATCAGAATAAAAGCCGGTGGGGGAGCAATGCTTTCTAAGGTTGCGGCGTCAGCGCTAGCTGACTCCCTCAGCGGTTTTGAATTTGCATCGGGAATTCCCGGTACCGTAGGCGGAGCGATGGTAATGAATGCAGGTGCCTACGGAGGAGAAATGAAAGATATAGTTGAATCTGTTGAAACCGTTACGGAAGATGGAGATGAACTTGTTCTTTCAAATGATGAAATGCAGTTTGCTTACAGAAAGAGCATACTGAGAAAAGCAAAGCTTGTGGTAACATCCGTAACATTCCGTCTTGAAAAGGGAAATCAGGCAGATATCCTTGCAAAGATGGAAGAATTTAAGGCCAGCAGGATAAAGAAACAGCCGCTTGAATATCCGAGTGCAGGTTCGACTTTTAAGCGTCCTGAGGGATATTTTGCAGGGAAGCTTATCATGGATGCCGGTCTGTCAGGGTACACCATAGGTGGTGCACAGGTTTCTCCAAAACACTGCGGATTTGTGATAAATATAGGAAATGCATGTTCTGCAGATATCAGGGATTTGATAATAGAAGTACAGGAAAAGGTCAGGGATCGCTTTCATGTAAAGCTCGAACCTGAAGTTTGCATTATAGGGGACTTTTAAAAATGAAATTAGTAATTGTCACCGGTATGAGCGGCGCAGGAAAAAGTACATCATTAAAAATGCTGGAAGATCTTGGTTATTATTGTGT
>JAIKZC010000037.1 GCA_024682575.1 Lachnospiraceae bacterium
ATCGGAGTTAAATATGAATCATCTAATCTGTGTGAAAGAGTTTTATAAAGAAAATAAACGTTCTGTTCTTTTTTCTGTATTCGCCCTGATCTTATTTTCAATCCTGGCTTATGGAAATGTCGGTCAGATAAAGGCTGACGAAATTGCAGGCGGTGCAGCCCTTGCCAATGGTCTCGGCGGAAGCTTCGGACTTGCCATGATACCTTTAGTAGAAAACGGATTCCTTGCAGGTATTGATACTGCATCCCTAATGATATTGGTGAGCATTGCCGCACTTACTACGGATCTTGCAGAGGCCTTCGGTTTTTCAAATTTAGGTTTTCTAAGTAATTATTCATTTGGTTTTTTTGACAATCACTTCATCAGCATTATATGCCTTATCTGGTTCGGTCTTCCTAAATTGCTGAAATGCTTCAGTAAGACCAATGCCTTAGGCCTTGCGATTGAAAGCCAGTTTGCAAAATTGAACGGTGCCATCAATATTCTCCTTGCAGCTTCACAGACTATCGCCAATGTTCCTGCAGGCGTCAGCGTTGAGGCCGCATCCTTAACTTCTAATATAAAGAAATTTCATTTAAGCGGATTTGATGCGCTAAAGTGCATAATCATTTTGCTTCTAACGCTGGTTGTTTATTTCTTCATCCGCTATATGTCCTTTTTTGTCGATATCATATTACTTCCCGTAATGACAGTTTTTCCCTTTGTTTCAACGATTTATGAAGGATTAAAATTTGTCATAATAGCTGCACTCATAGGATTGGCATTCTTAAATCCGACGCTTTTTGCAGCTATTTTTGCAGGTGTATTTATTCTTTCAGTATTATTTTTCAGACGTGCCTATATTACTGTCAGATATTTTAAGAATGTCTACATGAAACCGATATTTAAGAAACTTTTCGGCGGTTACAGGCAGGATATCCCTCTGGATTTCTCAAACGAGGAAAAAAAGATTCGCCGGCAGCTTCCAAGGCAGGTCGAGGAATTTGCAAAAGAGCATTCTGCAGATATTCTGATCCCGATATACCTTGTTAAAAACATGACCGGAAGTTTACCCGGACTGACAGCTTTTAAATATGACAGATACTGGCTCATCTCCTCCGAAGAAGGACAGTTTATCTGCAAAACAGGATTTATAAAAAAGAATATTGAGATTATGAAATTTTCTCCTATCGAGAATACAAAAGTATTTTTAAGGATGTCAAAACTTACACCTTTTGTTGATATATTTACCCTTGCAATGCCGGAAAAGGAAATCGTCAAGCCTTTGAAACGCATTGCAAAACATGTGCATTTCGTATTCAGCAGAGAATACTTCTACAAATATGATGAGATTAAGGCAAAGACAGGGTATATCGACTTTAATGAATATAAAGAATTTCTGAAACAGTCCATGACCGAAAAAGATGGAAACAGCAATAAGAAAAGTGGGATCTTCTTAAAGATGATGGGATAACTTTAAGGAAGAAAATGAGCTATGGTGGGGTTTGTTTTGGGGAAATGAGCTCTGGGGACGTTCTTTAGGGATCATTTTGACTAGCAAAATGATCCCTAAAGAACGTCCCCAGAGCTCATTTTCCCAAAACAAACCCCAGAGAACATTCTCATGTATAATGCTCTTTATCCTATACATGCAGGTTTTAGAGCTTTATACATGATAAAATATATTTGTATTCTAGTCACTCGTCAAATTAGTCTATATTGGGGATGGTGAATTAATATGCAAATTCTAAACTTAGAAAATCAGGTCAGACAGATTTCAGCTCGTTTGGGAAACTTCAGTATTCTTGAATATGTTACAGACGCAAGTGTTTCTCCAAGCAATGCCACAACAGAGTATTTTATGAGTAAGATGGGCGTGCGGCGCAGACAGCTTGTCATCAATATGAACGGAAATAATTCCGCCATAATACAGTCCGGTGCAATGCAGTGGACTGCCGGAAATGTACAGGCAAGCTCCGGAGTTAAAGGCGTTGGTGACTTTTTCGGTAAAATGGTTAAAGGAGCAGTTACCAAAGAATCTGCTGTAAAACCCGAGTATGTAGGACAGGGTGTCCTTGTTCTGGAACCTACTTACAAACATATTCTGCTTTTTGATATCGGAAAATGGGGTCCGGCCGGAATGACCATTGAGGATGGTATGTTCTATGCCTGCGACGGAACCGTGCAAAATAATGTTGTAGCAAGAACTAATCTTTCCTCTGCCGCATTAGGCGGAGAAGGCATGTTTAACCTTAGCCTTGTCGGCAACGGTATCGCAGCCCTGGAAAGTAATGTTCCAATGAATGAGCTGATCGAAGTACAGCTTGACAATGATGAATTAAAAATTGATGGAAACCTTGCAGTATGCTGGTCTTCCAATCTTAATTTCACAGTAGAAAGATCCACCAAGAACCTTATAGGCTCGGCAGTCAGCGGCGAAGGTCTTGTAAATGTTTACCGCGGTACAGGAAGAGTTTTAATGTCACCTGTTGCAATTACAAGTTCAATGTATTCCGCATCTAACAGTTAATAATGAGCTCTGGGGACGTTCTTTAGGGATCATTTTGCAATAGCAAAAATGATCCCTAAAGAACGTCCCCAGAGCTCATCCTTCTTTATTGCCTGTTTTCAAAGAATGTTCTGAGTTTTTCCGCTATCTCATCCCTTGTGGCGGTCTTTAAGACATATCCCTCCGGTCTCAGTTTTAAAACCTTTTCTATACTTGCCCTGTCACTTACTCCGGTCAGGAAAATAACAGGTATCTCCTTGGTCGCCCTGTTGGAACGAAGCATCTCAAGGACCTCCGGCCCGTTCATTACAGGCATTTCATAGTCCAAAAGTATCAGGTCTACCTTGCTTGAAGCAAGAAATGTAAGTACCTGTTTTCCCTCTGACAGATATGATACTTTATATTCATCCTTAAACCAATTCTTTATCATACTTCCAAAAATTTCATCATCATCAACGATCAGTATACGCCTGTCGATCATTCTTCCCGGTGCCCTCTTCAATTCCTCCTCTATCGTACTGACAAATTTTTTGGAATCCAACGGTACATCAACCCAGCCAAAAGACTTAAGCTTAGGGGCTACCCTTAAGAACTCATGATGATTCTGGTCCCCGTCCACAAGAACTATTCCGCAATTATTATGCTTTGCATTATCACATATATCAAGGATCATATCCAAGTTTATGGATTTTCTCAAGAGGTCATCCGTCATGTATAGAAGTATAAGATCCGCCTTGTAATCTTCTTCTGAAATCTTGTTGAATCCATCCTTGATCATCTTTACTTCATACCCAAGATCCTTAATTTTCTTCTCTACTCCCTTTAGTACTATTGAAAACTTATTAGTTACCAGCACCGCTTTACTCATTTTCCTTTTCCTCCATTATACTGAGCATTCCTTCCATGTCATTATTTTCGAAACATGCCTTCATCCTGTCTATTTTTTTCCGATGAATTTCCGGAAGAGGATAGTCGTCCATCTCTGAAAAAATATCTCTGAGCATTTCGCTGTCTCCACTGTCAGCGCCTTCTTTGACAGATTCAAAAACACTCTCCATTATGAACTCATCAAATTCCTCTTCCCCATTATTTTCATCTGCACTTTTTTCCTCCGTGCATTCTTCAGAATTTGTTTCCTCAGTTTCAGAATTTTCCTCCTCCGCTGCCTCATCAGACATGTCCTCAAAAATTTCGGAAAGAGCTTCCCTATATCCTAAAAGATGAGCTATCATCCTTTCATGATTTTCCCGGATAAAATCAATTTTTTCATCCTTTCCGGCAAATTCAAGAGCCTCCGCTTCAGAGCCAAGTTCAATTGCTCCGATCAGCCTTGAAGAGCTTTTTAGTGCATGAACTTTAATGGTGTAATTTTTCCAGTCCTCTTCATTAAAGAAATTCTTTAATTCTTCTGCTTTCGTATCAATAGCCTTATAAAAGATTTCCAGCACAGTGCGAAAAGCATCCTCCGAACCGCTGTTTTTGATTGCAGTTTCCCCATCGATCCCTTTTATAGTCTCATACCAGTTTAATTTTTTCTGTTCAGTGTCTGATGGAGATTCTTCTGCCATCAATGAACCGGACATATCAGAAGTCTCTTCAATTTCCTTTTTAAAGTCTTCAGATTTTTCCTTAAAGCTTTTCTCCTCATTGATCAGAAAAGATTCTAAATTGTAGGACTTCTTACCTTTTGAATAATAGAGAATTCCTATGGCTCCCTGTCCGTATACAGATGCGATCGCCGCTGTCGCCTGCTGCAAAACTATTTTCTTAAACGGAACTCTCTTTAATACCTCATCACGGAACCATAAAAGTGTTTCCTCCGCAACATCCACATAAGTGATAAATACAATGTCCGTATCCGGTGCAGTGTCGGCCGAAAATGCCCTGCGAATATATTTTCTGTAAGCATCCTTCATTTTTCTGAACCATATGCTGCTTATGCCGGATTGATTGTTATTAACCCGTATAGAAGGGTGCAATTGCAAAGCAGAAAGCAGATTGTGGGTACGTTTGCTTATTATTCCATTCCTGTAGAGATAATCAGTTCTGTCCAGAACAAAACTGCACTGTATCGTTTCTTTTACTTCCTCTAATTCTTTAATAATACCGTCTGCCGGAATATCCTGTTTGACAAGCCTGCCTGCAATAAGAGCAAGGATACCTGTACCTGAGGACATGCTTCCGGAGTCAATTACACTAACATTATCAAAAGCCTCCGATGCCTCTTTTGCTTTTTGGTAATCATTGTTCATCGATGATGAAGCAGCAATATGGATCAGATAATGAGCCTTTTTTAATTCTTCCGCAAAAAAGTCCATATAGTTCTCAACGTCCTGTGTCATTGGTGTCGCTTTTCCGCCATCTTTTATATAACGGCTAAGTTCATTTGCGCTCAACTGACTGCCATCCTTAAATATTCCTTCGTCTGTTTTTATCAAAAATGGAATAACAGCGATATTCAGGCTTCGAACAAGACTTTCAGGAATATCCGAAGTACTGGAGGTAGAAATTACCACGGGAACCTTTCTCACATAACCGGCAGCTGTTTTGATACCATTATCCATTTCAACTGCCTGATGTCTGATATTCAATTTATCCCTGGAGATATGCCTTATAAGGACTTCCTCAAGAGACGCCCCCGATACCGGTTTCACCAGATATCCATCAAATCCTGCTTTTCTGTAAAGTTCACGGTTTTCAGATCCCGCATTCGCAGTTAAAACGACTACCGGAACATTCCTGTTTAATCCACCTTCCTGTTCTC
This sequence comes from Lachnospiraceae bacterium, assembly GCA_024682575.1. GTDB lineage: Bacteria > Bacillota > Clostridia > Lachnospirales > Lachnospiraceae > NK4A144. The sequence goes on from JAIKZC010000037.1 coordinate 5,253, forward strand.
GTATATTATGCATACATTCAATGCCATCCATTTCCGGCATCAAATGATCCATTAAGATCACGTCATACTTGTAATTTAAGGTATTGTTGAGAGCTTCCTGACCGGTTATAACTGTATCGATCTTCATCTTTGTGTCTGCGAGGAGCTTCTTTTCAACTGCCAGGTTCATTTCATTATCGTCTACAATAAGGATCCTTGCTGATGGAGCTGTAAAGCTGCTCTCATAGGCCTGACTTCCGGAAGAAGCGAAATTCCTGATATCAAGTTCTCCTACTCCTGTCGGGTCAACTATCTCCTGCTTTACGGTAACCGTAAAAGTCGTTCCTGCTCCGTATACACTGTCAACAGTCACAGATCCGCCCATCAGATCTACGAGCTGTTTTACGATAGAAAGGCCAAGTCCGGTACCTTCTATATACCTGTTTTTACCCTGATCCACACGCTTGAACGCATCAAAAAGATAAGGAATAGCATCCTTTTTTATACCCATTCCAGTATCTGAGACATTTACCCTTAAGGATACCGTTTTGTCATCTGTATTTTCGCTTTCCACATGGAGCCCTATTGATCCCGCTTTTGTATATTTGACAGAGTTATTAAGCAGATTAATAAGTATCTGCTTGATTCTCACCTCATCACCATAAAGTACCGATGGAACATTTGGATCAATGGAAACCTTGAATTCAAGTCCCTTATCCTTAGCCCTGAGATAGAGCATATTCACTATTTCAGATATCATATTCCCAAGGCTGTACTCCACAGGTACAATATCCATTTTGCCGGCTTTTACCTTTGAAAAATCCAGAATATCATTTATCAAGGCGAGCAGCATCTTACCTGCGCCCTGAATTCCCTGCGCATCCTTCATAACCTCATCAGATGCACCCTCTTCACGCAGGATAAGTTCATTTAGGCCAAGAATTGAATTTATCGGCGTACGGATCTCATGACTCATGCTTGAAAAAAACTGATTTTGAGAACGGTTCAGTTCTTCAGCCCTTTCTGTCTCCCTTTTTGCCCTTTTGCTCTCCTCTCTGAATAATCTATTCTGAAAAACACTCATAACGAAGCATACAAATCCTACCAAAAACATTGCAATGAATGAGTTTAGATAAAAATCTTTCCTGCTGAGCTCCCCACATAAGTCCTGAGCAGCATAATCAATATAAAAACAGACGATCGCAGCGACTGCTGAAGCAAGCCAAAGGAAATTTCTCCATGCTCCGGTAAATACTGATCCGACATAGAGGAATGAAAAAACAAACCAGAAAGCTCCGCCGCCCCCAACTCCGTAATTGTAAAAAAAAGCCATCGGGGTAATAGCTATAACGACTAATGTTCCTACAATCCTTATGGATAACTCCGCTTTATTTTTATAAAAACATATACATACAAAAACAGGATTGATAATAAAGTACAAGAGAAATATAAATGTAATAATATTATGATTACCGACGTTCATATCAAAGATCAGTGAAATTAACATTAATAAAGAATATGACATCGTAAGCATCAAAAATAAGCGTTCTGAAAGCTCCCGTTCCGGATCTTTAATGGCATCAATGATAAATTTAAGAAAATTCTTAATCTTCTTCATGATCTTATACCTCCGAAACAATTCTATGATCCGGAAAGATCCTCAGCATTACACGCTCAAAATCTGCCTTGTTGATAGGCTTCGCAATAAAGCCGTCAAAGCCTTCCCGTACGAACATTTCCTTTGCACCCGAGACCACATTTGCCGTAAGTGCTACCACAGCTACTGATCTTGATTCTTCTTTTGAAACTTTACGGATCCTGTGCATTGCCTCAACGCCATCCATTTCAGGCATCATATGATCCATATAAATGATGTCATAGTGATTTTTCTTAAACTTTTCAATGGATTCTTTTCCGCTGCCGGCTGTCTCCACCAGCATTCCATAATTTTTAAAAAGTCCTGAGGCTACGACAAGGTTCATTGGTTCATCATCTACGATAAGAGCTCTTATCCCTTCCAGATCCGGTCGTTCCTTTTTACTTATCTTATCAAGATTTTCCGCACCTTTTCCTTCATTCAATACCCTGGTGATCGGATAGGCATAGAGAGGCTTTGAAATAAATAGAACAGAGCTTTCTCTATCATGGTGAGATTCCTCATCTGCCGCTACCGAAACTATTATCTTCCCTCTGCTTATTTCATCAAAATAAGCCACATTTTCCCGATATTCCTCTTCCCCCGTAAATATATGTGAAATATTGCATTCATTGATCGTTCTTTTTACATCAGAAAGAGATTCTGCAGCATAGAGCCTTACTTCCATCTCAGAATCAAGTCTTGTCACCATTGTCTGATAAAATTCTCTGACTCTGGCGACCTTATATTTATCAGGCCTGATAAAAAAGAGAATATTATTATTTGATTCCGTCTTAGTCTTAAGACAAGGCGTTTTATCTGCAATCTTTTGAGGTACAGTTACCCTCACTGTGGTACCGGCTCCGGGTTCACTTTCTATATGTACGAAACCTCCCATCCTATGGGCAAAGCCATAGACTATATAAAGTCCAAGCCCAATACCTCCGGTAGTTCTGTCTCTTTTTTTATTTTTCTGATACATGCTGTCACCGGCCAGCGCAATGGTCTTCCTGTCCATTCCGATACCTGTATCAGTAACTTCTATGCATAGATTCACACCATATGGAGTTTCCTCTGTAAACATAGAAACACAGATTCCTCCCTCTTTAGTGAATTTTATGGCATTATCCAAAAGATGACGAAAGAGTTTATGAAGTTTTTTAATATCTCCGATCATTTTATTCGGAAGATTCGGACTGAAATCAACCACCAGCTCCAGATTCTGTTTACTATGTTTACCGCGGAAATACGTGACTACATCGTTTATCAGAGATGTACTCATGTACTCCTCCTCCTCGAGTGTAAGCTTCTTACTTTTTGCCTCTGTATAATCCTGAACATCCTCGATCTGGTTTAACATGCGGATTCCGGCTTCCTTTATCGAGTTTGCCTCTTTTCCGGTATTTTTTCGGATCAAAAGATCCGACATGCCATTTACAACATTAATGGGCGTACGAAGTTCATGAGAAATATTTGAAAGGAAATCTTCAATATCCTCATCATATTCTTCGATTTTTTTATCTTTTTCTATGTCCTCTTTCCTAATATCGATCCGTTCCTGAATGGTCCGGGCACAGTTAAGATATACAAAAAATACTGCTGCGATATGGAGAAAAATCCTTGAAACAGTCAACGGATCAACGAGAACTTCCGTTCCTTTAATTGCCATCAAGAGTTGGACCAGCATAATTATAAAATATTCCAGCAGATAAATTCGCATGAATATTATTCTGTCCATTCGGGAGATCGTTACTAAGAAAAGCATGACTATAACAGCTACGTCAAAGAAGCTCGTGCTGTGTACACCATGAAAGAAAGTTGCAAAAGAAATAAATGCAAAATAAAAGAGTTCATTGAGATCATCATTATGCTCTTTTGTGATGTGAAGGAACCAGCATCCGATAATACCCAGAATTATCAAGGGCGGAACCCAAAACTCCCACCCCATCATATAGCTTTCCGCCGTCAACCCCAGTCCGGCTATGGAAAGAATATAAATGATAAACTGATTATTTTGCCTACGCTTCATAAAAGCCCCCTGATCAATCTGCCTCTCATTATCCCGCTTTTTGGGTCAGAGCCTATTAAAGACAATACTCGACCAATTTTAATTCCATATATTTTTAGGCTATTATAATTTGATGTTCAAGTCAACATATTTTGTGCATTTTTTATAGTAAATTCAGATTCATCTATGATGTAATTGTGTATTTTGCTTGAATTTTAGTACATGAAAATGAGAAATGAGGGATGAGCTCTGGGGACGTACTTTAGGGATCATTTTTGCATTTGCAAAATGATCCCTAAAGTACGTCCCCAGAGCTCATTTCTCATTTCTCATTTTCCTTCCGTCACCATCTCCCAAAATTCCTTTGCCACTTTCGAAAGTTCGCGTTCCGCACTTTTCACTATCACATACCCGGCGATTACATCCGGTTTTGTTATCCGTTTTATGACAACATCTTTCCCTGCATATTTTTCTGCAGAAGCGGGATATATAGCTATTCCAACCCCTTTTGCGGTCAACTCATACGCATTGATCACATGTGCCATCCGGCATATTATCTTCGGTTGGCAGTTAAATGGAGCGAACCAGTTCTCTATCTCTTTTCTTCTTGATCTCCTGGAAGGAATTATCAGCTCATAAGGTGCGAGCATTTTCAATTCTATCCCGCTTCCCTTTTCTTCTGCCAAAGGATGCCCTTTCGGGATCATGGCAACCCAGGGCTCCCGGTATATCAACTTTCCATCCAGGCCCTCTTCATCATAAGGAAGCGTGATCACGCCTATTTCATTTAGTCCGGAATGTACCCTCTTTACAACATCGTCTGAATTTCCATTCCATACCTCATACTCTACCAAAGGATATTTTTTCTTAAATTCATTTATCCAGCCTGCAAAAAGCTCCGGCGCACGTCCTTCGACAGTAGCTAAATACAATCTTCCTGTCAGACCCTCCTGCATCTTGCTTATATCCTCAACAGACTGGTCAGATAGCTGTTTTATACGTCTCGCATATTGAAGAAACCTTTCACCAGCCTCGGTAAGTGCAAGTCCCCTTGACTTACGTATAAATAATTTTGCCTTCAATTCCTCCTCCAGATCCCGTATCTGGCGGCTCAGCGGCGGCTGTGCAATTGATAATTTTTCTGCAGCTTTAGTAAAACTGCCTTCTTCCGCTACCGTGAGAAAATATCTTATATGTCGAAGCTCCATAACTCCTCCTAATTAACTGATGAAACACGCACTAAATGTGCGTTTCCGCAATTGCATTCCTAGATCCATACCTTAAAAGTATACCTTACCCATCATTATATGTATTATACAACAGCAGAACAAGGTGTTATCATTAAATCATCAAAAAAATAACTGACAACCGATCGGATAGAAACAATCAACTTTGAAACTGTTTTTAAAAAGGAGGTCCTTAGTTATGAAGAAAAT
>JAIKZC010000087.1 GCA_024682575.1 Lachnospiraceae bacterium
CTTATGCCTCACCTATAAAAAACTTATTTTAATTCTGTATATTTATCAGATTTTCCGTAGGCTTTCTCCACCGGATATTTTTCTCTGTTTGTCTGAAGCTTTTTAGTGATTATCTCATCTACGTTCAATCCTACCGCATCGGCCATCAATCCGCAATATATCAGTACATCAGCAAGTTCCTCTTCTATCTTTTCGCGTTTATCCTTAACCACCAGATCATCTCCAGACCACTGAAAAACTTCCAGCAATTCGGCAGCTTCAAGTGAAATAGATATTGCAAGATCCTTTGGTGTATGAAACTGCTTCCAGTTTCTTTCATCTCTGAAAGCTAATATATCCTCTTTTAATTCTTCTATTGTCTTCATCATCCTTCTCCTTAATATACGTCAAAATAATCATAGGCTTATCAGAGCCATAAATCAACTAAAAAGAAGCCCGTAAAAAGGGCTTCTTTCAGTCTGTATCTTTCGCTTTGACTCATTCTTACGATCATGAGATTTCATTTAGAAGATCCATTACCCGTAAACTTTTCGCATCTTCCAGATCGATAAGTCTGTTTGCAATATATGTAAAACGTCTCGCATAATCGCTAATCCGCTCTTCTGAATAGATCGTTGCCATATAAGCCATATAAACGGATATGTCGTCTTCCGTTTCAAATGCCTGTATCATGGTACGATGCATAGCTGCTTCATTATTCGAATCCATCGGGAACAAACTTACTCCAAATTTTTCAAAATAATCAAAGCCCGTAATAGAGCTGGTCTCATATACCGTAGACATCAGATCATTTACAAATGGATTTTCACGATCAACAACCCAATCATAAACGCAGTTGCCAATTCCATCAGCAGATTGTCTGCGGATACCTTCATATAGCTCAGCCATGTTTTCATAGTCATCAAGGTGAATTCCAACAGGTATCGTTCTTGCAAGCAATCCACCGGCCAGCTTCTTTCTCTCATCTGTCCGATTATTAAATATAAACGAGGTAAGTATATCTTTTTTCCCTGATTGTGAAGCCAGTGCAAGGCAGGCCACGGCTGACATAAAACCGTTTCGTGAAAAGCCGCAGGTATCTTCAAATTTCTTCATATTTTCAGGGTTTAATTTTGTTTCTATCAGATATACAGCATTAATATTCCCCGGCAATTTTATATCCGCTTCTATATTTTCGCACCAGTCAATCCCTTCATAATTGTCATTGTAATATTTTCTGGCTTCCTTATACGATTCTGTATTCTCTATCCTTTCCTCATCCTCAAGATATGAATAATAGGTATCGAGCAGCAGTTCCTTTCCTTCATAGGCACGGAAAAGGTTTTGGAAAATAATCTGAACGCATGATCCATCCATAACAATATGATGAAATTCAATCAAAAGACAGGAATCCGTCTCCGAAACAAGCATACGCAGTCTGACCATTGGATGACCAAGAAGCTTGAAATGCTCAAACTTTCCTTCCTTCACCTTTTCAAGTTCGGCATTTGTAATATGTTCGATCACGAGATCCGCCCTCTTTGATTCATCATATCTCTGCTGAAGTTCAGAATCTCTGTTGAATTCAAATACTGTAGAAAAGATCGGATGCCATTCCATTATTTTTTTTGCCGCTGTATAAATACGTTCATTATCAGCATCTGGTCCAAAACATAAGAGGAATGAGAATATCCACATAGATGCCTTGGGTGAAAACAGCTGGAAATCAAGGATATTCTTCTGTGCCAACGTCAATGCATGAGGACTAAGACGGGCACGTTTTTCCTTATCTTCCTCTGAAATATTCTCCATCAAAACCTGCTTTTTTTCATAAAGATCTGCGATTTTTTCAGCCGTAGACCCCTGGAAAATATCAACAGCACTCATGCCATCCAGATTCAATTCTGTGATCACTTCCATCGCTGAAACAGAGTCTCCACCAATCTCGTAGAAATTCTCCGTAATCCCCACCTGATCAAGTTCCAGAATTTTGGCAAATGCAGAACAGATTTTTTTCTCCAGATCCGTTCTCGGAGCTATATATTCGCCTCTCATATAATTCTGATATGGCGCAGGCAGTGCTTTCCTGTTCAGTTTTCCGTTAGGAAGAAGAGGGATTTCTTCGATCTGCATAAAATATGTCGGGATCATATAATAGGGCAGCTTCTTCCCCATCCCTTTTCTCAAAAATTCACTGCTTTTATCAAGTTCACCCTTATAATACAAAGCAATATAAGACTGTCTCCTGCTCTCAAATCCTTTTGCTGCACACCACTCTTTACCTGTAACGGCCTTAAACGCCGCTTCTATTTCTGCCGGTTCAATACGGTTGCCGTTGATCTTGATCATGTCATTTGAACGTCCGAGCAGGATAAGATTACCGTTCTCATCGAATTTTCCAATATCTCCGCTATGATATAATCCCCCTTTCAATGCCTTTTCAGTTTCATCAGGCATGTTTATATAACCCCTGAAGAAAGGATTTTCATAGCATATCTCACCGCTTTCACCATTGGCAGCCTCATTACCGTCAGAATCCAGAAGGCATATTTTAATCTCATCATAGTTAGGCTTTCCAACCGGACAGACATCATATTCACGATCTATTTCAAACTGACAAATGGTAAAAGCACCCTCGCTCATTGCATAATTATTTACCAGTTCAACACCTTTAATAAAAATTCCGTTTGCCGGCTCACTGCCTGTATGCACAACCTTTAAGAAAGGACTGATATCCCCACCGATGGCACGTATGATAGACGGAGACAGAAATGTATTGGTGATACGCTCTTCTCTGTAATAATTCTTTAACTTAAGAGGATTCTTACTAATGGTATATGGAACGATATACAGACAATATCCTCCATATAAAAGGTTCAAAATGCTCTTTGTTGTCGCTACGAAATTAAGCGGAGCAATAAGAGCCATCCTGCTGTCTTTACTCGTTCTCATACCATTTGACGATATCGATGACAATAGATTCAGCTTTATATTTCCGTATTCATGTATAACTCCCTTCGGATTTCCTGTTGAACCCGAGGTATATACTGCAAAAGCGGCATCTTTCAGATCAGCTTTTACATATCCCTCCTTGTAATCCTCTTCCTGGATTTCCCGCCATGAATCCATGTCTATGACTGCCTTGCAGCCACAATCTTTTTTTATAAAATCAATTCTCTCTAAGGCATAATTATCCTCTAGTACAGTAAGCGCCGCTCCTGCTTTCCACACACCGATCATAGCCGCAAGAGACCAGACACCACGCGGCATACAGATAAGGACAAAATCCTCTCTTCCGATTCCCTTCTTAGAGAGCCATGAATAGATACGTCCGGATACGTCGTCAACCTGTCTTCTGCTAAGACCATTCGCATACGTATCATCTATCAGCATTTTTTTGTCCGGATCTTCCTTAAGATTTTTCTCAAATACATCCAAAAAATAAGGAACTTCATCAATTCTTTGCCGGTTCATAAAACCTCCTCATATTAATTCCCTTATGCTCA
>JAIKZC010000122.1 GCA_024682575.1 Lachnospiraceae bacterium
TTTTCATCCAGCCATTTTTCAGGTATTACCTTTGAACATGCACCGAGCGAACCTCCGAGCTGCAAAGCAGCACCTTCTCTTCCGACCGATCCTCCACAGAGGTGAGTAAGTATAGTAGATATGAATATCAGTCCCGACATCCTGATCGGCAGGCTTCCATCCGCCTGTAATGTTGAAATGACCTTATTCGTTCCTCCCGGCTTTCTTACCCCTGCACGATGATAGAGGAAAATTATCAGAAGACCTGCGATTGGCAGAAAATAGAGGATCCAGGGATTCTCAGCCCTGAAGCTGTTTGCTCTCCCGTCAAGCCAGGAAAAAGCGACACTCACAATTCCGACAAAGCTTCCGGTCAACAGAGCAATAACAAACCATTTGAGCATATAGAAAAAATCTTTTCCGGCTCTCTTAAAATTATGTATGACTTCATAAAAGAATTCACGCATTTAGTCAAATCTCTCCCTTGTTTTTATTTAATAACTATCAGAGAAACATGGCAAATATCGGTGCTCCGACAACCGTAAGTATACCTGCAACAGCTATGGACAGACTGCTCATTGCACCTTCTACCTGTCCAAGTTCCATGGCTTTTGCTGTTCCTATGGCATGTGCCGAAGTTCCAAGGGCAACTCCCCTTGCGATCGGCTCTTCTATCTTAAAAAGCTTAAAAATAAAATCTGCCGCAATATTTCCAAATACCCCTGTAATTATTATAGATGCTACTGTTATTGTAACATATCCTCCGAGTTCTTCCGAGACTCCCATTCCTATTGCCGTAGTTATTGATTTAGGGAGCAGTGTTACATACTCCTCATGTGACATTTTCATTATAAAGGCACACACCATTATCGTTGCAAGACTTACGATTACTCCTGAGATTATCCCGGCTGCAATAGCCCTGAAATTTTTCTTTAAGAGCTCAAACTGCTCATAGAGCGGTATTGCAAGGCATACTGTTGCCGGCGTCAGAAGGTAGCTTATATATTTTGCACCTGAATTATATGTCTCATAATCAATATTTCCAACGATCAGAACTACGATCGTGAGTACTATGGAAATAAGCAAAGGATTAAGTATCGCAAGCTTTAGTTTTCTTTTAAGTACTGCTCCTGCAGCATAAGCGAGAAGACTCACCGTAACTCCTGCAAAAGTGGAATTTATAAATATCTCATTCATCTTTTTTTCCTCCCTTGCGGATAATTGTCTGAGCTGCAAGACCGCTTGCGACCATAACTGTTATTGTAGTTACCAGTGTTGCAGAGATCACTCTTACAATAATAGGCTGCAGGACGCCCCATGACTCAAGAAGTCCTACTCCGGCAGGTATGAACATTACGGGCATTATCTCTATAAGAAAATCCCCTGCTCCCTTAACCGATCCAAGCTTTACCAATCCTGTTTCAAGCAGGATAAATAGTATGATCATACCGTATATGCTGGCCGGAACCGGCAGTGGAAGAAAGATTTTCAAAAGTTCGCCCACAAAGGAAATAATCATGATGACAAGAAACTGTTTTAAGTATTTCAAAATATCTTCCTCTCTCAAAGCACCAAAGACGGATTTTTGTAAAATACAGCCAAAAATTCATGATCTGCTTTGTAAAAAATTAACAGTAACGATTATAATCCTTTGATATTGAAGATTCAAGAACAAAAAAAACAGATCGGACTTTTTTAGAGCCCGACCTGTTATAAATCATTTCACCATCAGATTCCTGCAACCACTATAGCCTTTGCAAGTGCATCCATTGCCTCTTCATTTGCACTTGTATATCTTGATTTAATTGATACCGTCTCATCGAGGATCTTAATATCTTTCATAGATTCAAGATATCCTCTCATTGCCTTTGCCGCCATAGGAGCCCAGGTTCCGTTCTCAAGAAGTCCTACGGTACGGTTTCTGTAAGTCTTGATCTGAAGATGATGAAGGAAATCCTCCATCGGTACAAATGCCCCGCCATCATAAGTTGCCGCGCAAAGTACCATTCTGTCATATCTGAACGCATCCTCTACGCATTTTGAAATATCAGTACGACTGAGGTCAGCTACAATAACTTTGGACTCACCCATTGAACGTATCTTATCAGCAAGGATCTCCGCAGCCTTCCTGGTGTGTCCATGAATTGACGCATAGGCAATAAATACGCCCTTTTCCTCGCTCTTATAGCTTGACCAGGTATTATAAAGATCGAGGTAATATCCAAGATTCTCAGTCAATATCGGTCCATGCAGCGGCAGTATCTTCTCAATCTGAAGACCTGCTGCCTTTTTAAGGAGTGCCTGAACCTGTGCGCCATATTTTCCAACAATATTAATATAATATCTTCTGGCTTCTCCTGCCCATTCCTCGTCAGTATCAAGGCTTCCGAATTTTCCGAAACCATCAGCCGAGAAAAGTACTTTTTCAGAAAGCTCATAAGTAACCATAACCTCAGGCCAGTGAACCATGGGTGCCATCACAAACTTAAGGGTGTGACTTCCGAGTGAAATCTCATCTCCCTCTTTAACTTCGACCTTTCTCTCTGAGATATCCGCATCAAAAAACTGTCCTATATACTGGAATGTCTTGGCATTTCCTACTATCTTTGCCTCAGGATATTTCTCGATCGCACAGGCAAGAGATCCGGAGTGATCCGGCTCCATATGCTGAACTACTATGTAGTCAAGCTTTCTTCCTGCGAGTTCCTTTTCAAGATTTTTGCTCCACTCTTCTGTTCCTCTCGGATCGACTGTATCCATAAGTGCAGTTTTTTCATCAAGAATGAGATAAGAATTATAAGATACGCCGTTTTTAACGATATACTGGCTCTCAAACAGATCTATCGTCTTGTCGTCAACGCCAATATACTTAATGCTGTCAGAAATAAACATTTCAACCCTCCATTTAATTTATCTTATTTGAATAAATCCTTTTTTCTCTCTATCATATCATCAATATCCCGAATATAAAGACCCACATCCTTAGGGGTATCACACCTTGTGATATTTCCGTCTTCCGCAACTCTTTTAGTCACTGTTCCGGCCCCAACAGCAATTATCGACTGAATCTCCTCCATAATGAGGATATTGTAGATTCCTTCTTTTCCCGGAATGGCATATCCTGTGTTTTCAAAATTTCCGGACATATTCTTCTGCCTGTATAAATAATATGGCTGCATGCCCATTCGTCCGGCAGCCTCTGAGGCTATCGCCATTGTAGAATCACTGTTATGAAGTCTCTCATAACCCATTTTATCTATAAGCTTAGCAAGAGCTGAAGCCCTCTTTATCGCAAGCGAATGTACCGTAAGATTATCCGGCTTAAGCTTCTCTATTTCTTCAACCGTTCTCCTGACCTCATCATCAGCTTCACCCGGAAGCCCTAAGATCATATCCATGTTGATATTTTCGAATCCTTCTTCCCTTGCAGCCT
>JAIKZC010000173.1 GCA_024682575.1 Lachnospiraceae bacterium
ACCGAATATATAGGCTGAAAATATACTTCAAATCTGTTTTCGGCCATCGCACGCTTTATGGCTTTTTCTACATCCCTCTGCCTCTTTACATTCTCAATCATTTCTTCTGTAAAAGAAAAATTATCACGGCGATTTTCGGAATATGAATTTACTATAGCATATCTGGCTATATCACTTATGATGGGGCTGTGCTTACTTATCATTTCCTCGGAAAGCAGCATCATACTTAAATTTACCGGAAAATAGTTGTCGCAGATTCGAATCAGATGAGTATATTTTTCTTTCCACTCTTCTGTCATCACAGAAACAGCCTTATTCTGATGTCCCTTAAACAGAATTATAAAGCTTCCGTTTTCTGTCCAGAACAAGTATTCATCCGGATAGTTCTCGGCAAGCCAAGAAGCTACTATTTTAAGAGTTTCTTTTATCTGCTCCATGCTGTATATAGCTTTCAGAGTCCCAAAATTATGCAGAGAAATAGTCATGAGACTGAATGGTATATTCTTATTCTGAATATCCTTTCCTATGAGAAAAAGTGCATTCTTATTCAGAAACCCTGTGCCTGAATCTCTGTATAAGTCCGGGTTCTCTGCAGTAAGAAATATAATCAGTATGGAAAGCAAACTGAAGTAGCTTGTCACCAGCATATGATAGAACTGTTTTCTCACAAGTATTCCGAACAAAAGTAAAAGATTATAGGAAAGAAGTCCTGCCCGTATACGTCTTGTCATTTTTCCCCATCTCATCGCGATGATCACCAGTGAACATCCGATATAAAAATACGTGCTGAAGTATATGATAGGGTAGAAAGAACAGTTATGATAACCATCCGCTGAAAATGTGTAGATAGCTGCCGTCCAGGGAGAATACAGAATAAGCATAACGGCTGCTGCCGCCGGAAGAGAGACTATGATCCTGAGCCAAAAGAAGTGCTTATTATAAAATCTTGAGGCTTCAACAGTGTATGCAAACAGAAAAAAACCCCTCAGTATAAATCCCAGAAAATATGCGTGGTTTACCGCATACATGATCCATAACGGAAATTCTTTCCATATCTCATTCATTTCACAGGAAATGATATCCGCAGTTGTCATTACGAAATTTGAAATCAGGATATACCAGAAGCAGTAGCTCTGCATCAATGGAAGATTCCTTCTGAATCCATAAAACACAAGAAGTATGATCTGCACCGGCAAAGTTGCTATGGCGTAATCATAGTTAAAGGGACTTATCCAGTTTATCATATCACTCTCCATCTCGCCGTAGTTCTCATAACGGTACATATATTAAGAATAGGCATTTACGATTTTTACCTGCCACTATTATTATCGAACCAAACTGCCAACAGTATAAATGAACTTTATTTTGATTTCGAAGTCCTGTCTGTTACGTTATTGTTTTATTCATTAATATTCATCATTATTAAAGAGCTTTAATAAATAATACATTTGTCAGTCAACGAGCTTACGCCACGTTTACTCTAACTGGGTGTAACGCTACACCCTCTACTCCTTCTGCAAATGCATTAGGAAATACCTTCATAAGTATCTGGTATGAACCATTTACATCGGCATTTATCTTAATCCCTTTATTGCTCACAAACAGGCCTCTTGTTACTCGTCTGGACTTATTGTAATTAGCCTTAATAGGTTCTTCTTTATCCAGGAAGCTTGTGCCGCTTGTGTAGGACTCTTCCTGTAGGATTACATTTAATCCTATATCCTGAGCCTTATACTGAATCATCTCAATAAAGCGCTTCTGTGGTATTCCTACAAATGTTTGGTTGACCACTTTACTAAGCTTGGATTCTTGTTTCCACTCTTTATTGTTGCCTATCACAATGGTGCCGGCCCCAATAGAAACCGCATACTCAATAACATATCTGCTTGCCTTATGCATATAGTCATCAATCTTGTGATTACGTTTTCTTGTAAGAGCAGCCATCCTGTTGCTGTAATCAGAATCATTCATCCTTTTTGCAACTTCACGATAACGGGAGATCATCTTGTTATAGTACTGATTCATTGACTTTAGACCTTTACCATTGATAACAACCGGCTTCTTGCCGAAGTTGTTTGTTATGGTTGCTAAGTTATCTACGCCAATATCAATACTAAGGTACTTTCCATTATCGTCTATGGTCTTGTCAGGAACTTTTATGTTGTAGATAAGCTCTACAATGAAGTGTTTGTATCCCGGGATGATCCTGACCTGCTGAAAAGACTGAAAATTATTTACCTCTACAAATCTTGGTTTCATAGTAAAACCATTAAATGCCTTTGGGAAGTAAAGAGTAGAATCTTTAAGCTTCACATTTTGATTCGTGAGAATCAGGATATGTTTGCCATCCTTTGGTTTATACCCAGGGAGTTTTGGTCTGCCAAGATATTTATCTTTATATTTAGACCAGTCCTTAATAGCTGCAAAGAATGATTTCCAATCCTTTTCCAACAAACGAAGAATTTGCTGAGCTGACTGAGCTGTAGGCATTTGTCTATAATCATTGAACTCTGTATCAGCTTTCAATAGCTTATCCATATCCCCGTATCGGAGCCATTTATCATTTTTGACAAATTCGTTCCGAACAAGATAGTTTGCATGATTATAGAGATTCTTTGATTTATGGGTAAAATCGCAGAACATTGAGTAGAACGGATTATTCTGTTTTATCAGATGTTTTTCTACTCTCTGGACTATCATTTTCTTCTAAAACCTCCTTGATTTTTTTAACCTTTCTACTGCTATACAATTTCATTGAATAACAATGTAAAAGACTTATTATTTCTTCGAATATTTCCTGGCTATCTAGCTTTTCAGAACCCACTTCGCTAATTACAGTTATTTCACATCCATATTTTCTAAATAAATATGTAAATAATTCAAAACCAACTCTTGAAAGTCTGTCTTTATAAGTGATGATTACTCGGTTAACCTTACCAGCCAACACATCATCAAGCATGGCAAAGAACTGTTCACGGTTTTTGAAACTGATTCCACTGGCGATATCCTGATAGATACCATTAATGATATAACCATTTTGAAAACAATAGTTTTTCAATAGTGCGATCTGATTTTCAAGATCTTTCCTTTGCTTAGATGTTGATACTCTTGCATACAAATATGTTTTACGTTCTATATCTTTATTTAGCATTTTATAAACACTATCTGTATCGTAATCGTATCGACCATTACCTTTGACAGTAACTTTGATTTTTTCTTCTTTGACATATTTAGTCAGGGTTGGTCTTGTGATTTGTAAAACTCTTAAAACTTCTTTTGCTGTCATATATACTCCTTTCATAAATAAGTATAGAACAGTAAAAGCAATCATGCAATATATATTATTATAATACTTTACTATTATTATATGATACTATATATTATATCTGTT
>JAIKZC010000175.1 GCA_024682575.1 Lachnospiraceae bacterium
GAGATCAATATGGAGAAAAATTCCGGATATGGCCGGGATCCGTATTCAGAAAGTGCAAAGGAAAAGATCAGGAAAGAGTGTAAGATAGATGATGCTGAAATATATTTTCTGATCGGTGGAACCCAGACAAACGAGACTATCATAAGCTCCGTACTCAGACCATATGAAGGAGTAATCGCTGCCGATACCGGGCATATCGCAACTCATGAAGCGGGGGCGATAGAGCATGGCGGCCACAAGGTGATCACGCTTAAGGGTCATGATGGTAAAATCTCGGCTGAAGATGTTGCAAATTACATGACTTTTTTTGAAAAAGATCTGAATAACGAGCATGAAGTAGCGCCCGGAATGATCTATATTTCCAATCCTACGGAATATGGTACCCTTTACAGTCATGATGATCTGCGCAAGCTGCGTGAAACGGCTGATAAATACGGACTCAAAATATTTCTGGATGGTGCGAGACTTGGCTATGCACTTGCAGCTGATGAATCATTGACAATAGCTGATATTGCTTCTCTTGTTGATGTGTTTTATATTGGCGGAACAAAAGTAGGTGCTCTTTTCGGCGAGGCTGTTGTATTTCCAAGACCCGGTCTTGTTCCACATTTTTATACCATAACAAAGCAGCATGGAGCTATGCTTGCTAAGGGATGGCTTCTAGGCCTGCAGTTTGACACACTTTTTACTGACGGAATTTATAAGGATATATCTGCCAATGCTATAAAAATGGCTCGAAAAATAAGAAAAGCGCTTCTTGAAAAGGGATATGAGCTTTATATTGATTCGCCGACAAATCAGATCTTCCCTATTGTTACGGAAGAGCAGGCAGCGGAATTTGATAAAAATGTAAAATATGGTTTTATGGAGACACTTCCGGATGGAAGAATGGTAATAAGATTCTGTACAAGCTGGGCTACAAAAGAGGAAGATACCGATAAACTTATAGAGCTGCTTTGATATTAATTTTTGTTTTCTGAAATTTTTATACTTTTTCTTTCTTCTAGCGTATAAACAGATGTAACATGAATAATAGAAAAATCCTATGAAATATATTTTGGAATTTTATTATTTTATAGAGGAGTTTTTTATCAATGGAGGAAAAAATTATGGCAGAAGAAAAAAAGATAAATAATGAAATTAATGATGCGGAACTTGAAGGAGTAAATGGCGGAGCAGCAACTTTTGCATTACAGTATGGAAAGCATAGTGGTAATCCGACTGCAGCTACCGTAGATACAAGTAAAAAATATGAGATCAAAAATACTATCCTGGTTTCCGGAGGATCACAGGACAACAATATAGATAGTATTCCTAAAAAGAACAATGATATTGGTTATGTATGATCAAAGATAAAAAAATTTGACCGGACAAATATGTCCGGTCGTTTTTTTATGATATAAACATAAAAAGTCAAAATTATCTTTGAACTTGTTCAAAATAATGAATAAGTGCTTTTGCAGTATGATCAATTTATATAAGGGTGTTTACATGTTTTATTATTTTTTTCGCCAGCTTTTTCACTTCTTTTGAAAATTCACTGTCTTCTCCAAAAACTTTTTCAAATTTTTTATTACTGATGCCTTTGAAAGTATCCTCATCTACACTCCAGTAACCGCTGTCATCAATGCTTATGCCGAGCTTGGAAAGCTGATCTTCATAATCTGAGCTGAGACTTTTTATCTTCTTTGATAATTTCTTTATATCAGTGGAAGAGGAATCAGATGAAGAATCCAGAGTATTATTTAAGGTATCCATGAATGCGCGGAAATTTTTATAAAAAAATTCGTTTTCGTCATCGGTGTCTTCAGAAGCAGAAGTTTCAAAAGGCATCTTAGACATTCGTATAGCGCCGCGTTTAAGAGCTGTTGAATCTGCAAGTACCAGAGTTGTATTTGCGGCATTTTTACGTACGCTCCCATTAATATAGTTTTTATATTCGCCGTACAGTTTATTCAGATAAGAGCCGGCAACAACCGTATAACTCATAGGCAGCTCCTTTCGATAAATTCATATTTACAATATTATTATCGGCATTTTTGTAAAAAAGTTTATGTTATTTTGTTTTTTAGCGGAAAAGAGAGCCTGATGATCCTGTGAATAATATCTTAAAATTTGGACATTTTATATTTAAAGTCATATAATGTAGGAATGATTAAAATTAAAAGACTTATAAGTATCGGCCTGCTTCTTACTCTGGCAGCAGGTATTGCGATAACGGCACACATTTCCTACAGGAAAAATCTTTATTCCAGAGAGAACATGATAATAGAAACTCCTGAAGATATGAAATATCTCTTTATTGGAGATTCACGTACCATGGGGCTCTATCTTGTATCTGATGGAGGATCAGAGGATGGCATAGGCTGGATAGCGGAGGGAGGCATTAAGCTTGACTGGTTTAAGGAGTACGCCGAACCTATTGCGAGAGAAAAAATAAAAAAGAATATTAAACTCGTGATCCTGCTTGGAGTAAACGATATTCTGGGTGAAGAATTCGGAGACGAAGAAAACAGTGATGTTGATGACTATGCTGAGACACTG
>JAIKZC010000245.1 GCA_024682575.1 Lachnospiraceae bacterium
AAAACCGGGAGCGCCACCTTAAATACAAATCCGTTGATACCTTTGGTCAGCTCCGGTGTAAATATTCTTTTGACCTTAAAAAAATAGCCCAGCAGCATAAGCATAAATATGGGTACTGTAGCATTCAAACAAAAAAATAAATTCTCAAGCATTAATTTTAGCCTCTCTTTATTTATATTAATATTATAAGCTTTTTGAACGTAAAATGCAGGAACCCGTATTTACTGCGGATTCCTGCATTTATCACATAGTCCTATTATCACTGTTTTACCATAATCAATATCAATACCATGTTCTGATATCATTCTCTTTTCTGCTTCTGAAAAAATATCATTATCGAGGTGAAATATTTTCCCACATTTTTCGCATTCTGCATGGATATGACTATGGCACTCTGCATGCTCTTCGGAATACTGGTAACATGAAGCATTTATATCTGATTCCTTGTATTTAACTATAGTACCCTCGCTGCACAATCTCTCAAGGTTACGATATATTGTGGAGCGGTCCACTGCATCACTGTCCTTATTAAGAGCTTTGATTATATCACCGGCAGTAAAACGGGTATCAGCATTTTCTTTTAAATATTCTATTATGGCATTTCTTGCTTTTGTCTTATAGCTATTGCTCATGAAAAACCTTCCTGTCAGATACATTCGTACAAGAGCTTAACAATATCAGATTTTTCATATCCTTTACCTATAAATACCAGCTGATTACATCTGTCACCATAAACGTCGTCCCAATCATCTTTAAGGTCAGGGAAATCCTTGACTATAGGAGCAAGTTCTTCTTCCGGCCATGAAGATACCCATTCCGATAACTCTGTAATAGATGAATTTCTTCCTGCCTGCTCAAAGAGCTGTACATGATCCCAGTCATCAGAAAACCAGATATATCCCTTTGATCTGATCAAACTTTCCGGATATGAATTTACCAGCTTGCAGAATGCTTCTCTGTTAAACGGACGTTTTTCCTCAAATACAAACGAGGATATGCCATACTCATCAACGCAGGCTTTTTCATCGTCGTGTTCACAGTTATTGATCGCAGTCTGCACGCTGCTGTAAGCCTCGACTTCTTCAAAATTAAAATCTTTTATATTAAGTATAACATCAAGGTCAACATTTCCATAGCTGCTTGTTATAATTTCTGCCTTATGCTGTAATTCTCTTAATCCGGTCTTTACCTCGGACAGCTCCTCACTAGTCAGAAGATCACTTTTATTGAGAATCATAAGATTGCAGAATTCTATCTGGTCCATTACAAGGTTTATCACATCGCCGTCTTCAGCATCTTCATCTGAAACTAGATCGTGAAGAAATTCTCTGTATATCCTGTCTGCATCAACTACAGAAACTACAGCTTTTAAATAAACCCTCGTATCAGGCGACATTTCTTCATAATTAATGAACGCTCCGGCAATTGAAGATGGTTCACTTATTCCGGAAGCCTCTACAAATATCGCCTCGATACTCCTGTCTTCAGAAAGTCTTTCGATCTCATCCATAAACTCATCCCGCAAAGTACAGCAGATACAGCCATTTTGCATCTCGACCATTTCCACCTGTACAATTTCATGCTCAGACCGGTTAAGTATCGAAGCATCAATATTAACGCTTCCCATATCGTTTACTATCAGCGCTATCTTTCTCTTTTCCTGCTTAAGTATATTCTGCATAAGCGTAGTCTTTCCTGAACCAAGATATCCTGTTATTATAACTACCGGTACTTCCCTTTTACTCATTGTCCTTTCTCCTCTTCCTTAAAAATAAAGTAATTTTACTTCCGGGGGATCGATTTTAATTATCTCCCGCGCATTTAAAAGTATTATCCGTCTATTGCTGTCCAATTCTCCGTATTTAACTACCGCCTCAATTTCGATCCAGTCACCATCTTTAATCTCTTCATCATTCTTCTGGGCTATAAATCCGATAAATTGAGCATCTTCGGCACAGCATACAGCTGCATATCTCCCAACGTATATCTGGTCACTCTTTAGTCCTCTGCCTCTGCTTACCAAAGCTGTGAATCTGACCCTTTTCCCGTAATATTTATCAGTATTTTCAACACAGTCTACAAACCATTGGCAAAACAGGCTGCTATCTACCTCAAGTATTCCGTTTTTTTCAGGGATCAGAATTTCGTCAGTTACATTAGTTATGCTTCCGTCTTTTCCTGTGAAAAAAACTTCTGCCCTGCTATTTAAGATTTTAAGCGCTCTCCTGACATTTTCCCTGTGAAAATCTTCCTCACATCTGTTAAACATAATGACATCCGAAACGCTTAAAGGATTCATCAGTGTCTGTCTCATGTTTTGCAAATATATGTCATAGGTTCTGGCATCAACAAAACTAAATATCGTTGCAAAATACCAATCATCAGGTAATTCTCTGTTTATGAAGGTCTTTAGATCCCAGATACCATTAAACTCAATGCATACGGTATCCGGACTGTATCTCTTATCTATGTCTTTCAGATATTCCAGAGTAAAAGCATCTTCATCCTCCACTTCTAACAGCTCCAGATCAAGCTTTTTTAACTCTTCCTTACTATATTCCTCCACTCCATCTTCTGTGGATATAATTAGAGCCTTACCATCAATAATCTCTCTTTTATTTATAAGCATTCCCTGTAGCGCCGTTGTTTTTCCGCTTTCAAGGAACCCTGCAAATATAAATACCGCAACCTCTCTCGTCATCTGCCCACCACCTTTTTGCAACAAAGTCGCATTTTATTATATTTAGGTCATATCTCTTTGTCAATACGAATCGCAACATTGTCGCATTTTTCTGCAAACAAAAAAACACCCGGAGGAATTTTCCTTCGAGTGCCTTAAATAAAAAAATTATAGATTTTTGCTGCAAAGCATCAAAAATCCCGCAAACAAGCCATTTAAATGTGGCTGCGCCACGGGCTTGTTTGAGTAGAGTACTTAGCGAGGTTTTTTCGAGCTTAGTACGAACCATACAAGTTTGCTTAGCGAGGTTCTTTCGAGCTTAGCAAGCTTGTTTGGTACTTGTTTTACTTAATCACACGGAACCTGCAGTAAATGCGCGTTTCTGCAATAAAGTCACCAAAAACATATATATTAAAATTCAGATTCACCCGGCTTTTTCATCGGAAAATTCAAATTCTTTAACTTCACGAACAACATCCATGATCGTTCCGTCACGACTTTCGATAATTCCTACTACTCGATCCCCAAATTCCACCTTCTCGGGCTCTCCTGTGATAGAATAAGCTATATCTCTGAGCTCTTCTATTGTCTTAAACGGAAGATCTACGCCCTTCATGCTCTCTATAAGATCCTGTCTTGCGGGGTTGATAGCGATACCATAATCCGTTATAACAACATCAATTGATTCCCCTGGTGTTGTAACGGTAGTAACTTCTGAACAGATCGCAGGAATCCTTCCCTGAAGTAAAGGTGCGATAACTATAGTACATTTAGCTCCGGCTGCTGTATCCGGATGACCTCCCTGTGCCCCTGTGATCATTCCATCTGATCCTACTACAACATTACAGTTAAAGTTCACATCAACCTCAAGTGCCGCAAGAATCACAAAATCAAGTTTATTTACAACAGCACCCTTATTAAATGGATCTGCATATTCCCCTGCTGAAATACGATAATGCTTTAACTGTTTAACATCTTCTACTGCTACCAGGTCGAAATCCTGTGTATCTAAAAGGCAGTCTACCTGATCATTTATAAGCAGATCACACATGGGTTTGGTAAGACCACCTACTCCAAATCTCATGCGTACTCCTCTTTCTTTCATTATTTTTGCAAGAGAAATTGTAGAAGCAATCGACGCGCCGCCTACACCGGTCTGATAAGAAAAGCCATTCTTAAAATAAGGAGAATTAACAACAAACTGGGTGCAATAATCAGCCATCATGAGCTTTCTCATATCAGTTGTAGGTTTTGCTGCACCTGTTGCAATTTTGTCATGATTACCTATAGACTCGACTTCAACGACATAATCTACCTTTGTCATACTAATGTGCGCCGGGAAATTCGGGAAAGGTACAAGTGTATCTGTTATAGCTACTACCTTATCGGCATAATCGCCATCAACTACAGCATAGGAAAGTACTCCACAGTCACTTTTTCCTCCTATACCACGACAGTTTCCGTAATCATCACATGTAGGAGCCCCAATAAATGCGATATCTACTCTCGTTTCTCCTGACTCAATTGCACGTACACGTCCGCCGTGTGAACGCATTATTGCAAGTCCCTTCAATTTTCCATGGGAAATGGCTTCCCCGATCTTTCCTCTGACACCTGATGACTGGATATTTGTAATAGTACCGTCTTCAATAAAAGGTACGATCGGATCATGTGCTTTGCCTAAAGAGCTTGCACATATTGTAAGATCTTTTATACCCATTTTATGTATTTCTTCCATGACAAGATTTACAATATAATCACCTTCACGAAAATGGTGGTGAAAACCTAATGTCATTCCATCCTTTATTCCACATTTTATTAGCGCTTCACGAATGGAACCCACAAGCTTGCTTTCGGTGTTATTCATTACACACCTTGTAACGGGACCATCTTTCTTATAGGTATATCCATCTTTATAATGATTTCCCTGAAATACTTCTTTACCTGTAATTTTAAGAATTTCTTCCGGTATATCTCTTCCAACTGCGTTTATCATCCTGCAAGTTCCCCCTTATATACTCCTGACGCTTTCGCCAGTTCTATTGTTCTCTTTGCACCATCATAAAAAGCAATGTCTATCATTTTTCCGTCAACTGTAAATACGCCGATGCCCATAGCTTTCTTTTCATCTATTTCACGAACTACCTTTTCAGCAAAAACTATATCTTTTTTAGAAGGCGTAAATATCTCATGAACAATATTTATCTGTCTCGGATTGATGATCGATTTTCCATCAAAGCCCATCAGCTGTATATTTACCACATCCTGTCTGAAACCTTCCATATCATCAAGATTTGTATATACCGTATCAAAACACTGAACACCTGCAGCTCTTGCTGCTATAAGCATATTCTGTCTGGCACCCATCAATTCAATACCTGTTCCTGTAATATGTGTCTGCATATCTTTGGTATAGTCTCCTCCTGACAACGCTATGCCAAATATTCTCTCTGAAGCTTCACAGATCTGCAGTGCATTCATAACACCTCTGGCAGATTCTATGGCCGCCATGATAAGTGTATGACCATTCTCAACACCAAATTCCTTTTCTGCATCTATAACTGCCTGTTCTACAAGCTTTACATCCTGTGCAGATTCAGTTTTTGGTATACGGATCGCATCACATCCTCCTGCTACACAGACGCGCACATCCTCTTTCCAGTAAGGTGTATCCAGAGCATTGATTCGTACAACTCTTTCAACACCTCTGTAATCAATTTCCTTCAATGCATGATATAAGGAAAATCTGGCTGCATCTTTCTGATTCTGAGCCACTGCATCTTCAAGATCAAGCATTATGCTGTCAGGTTTATATATATAGGGATCTTTGATCAAGCCCGGTTTCTGAGCATTCAGAAACATCATTGTTCTTCTCAGTCTTTTTTTATTAGGATTCATCATCTGATAGCCCCTCCCCATGGCAGATTTTCCATCTGATTTACTGAACGGTATACTGCTCCTTCAACACGAGCTTTCA
>JAIKZC010000270.1 GCA_024682575.1 Lachnospiraceae bacterium
GGTGAAAAATATCCTGAGCTTCCCGTTGTATCTGACAGTTTCTGTGCGCATCCGGGACCCGAATGTAATACGGGGATCGCCCTCTCTATCGCCTGCACAGTCTGCATTGCCCCAAGGGCACATTTATATCTCTGTTTATCAAGTAATTTAGCCATCAGTTCGCCTCCTCAAGGAATTTGTCAACATTCTGCCCATACCACCAGTCCGTATAAGGAAGGCGTGACCGCTTCGCAAGATTTTCTTCAAAGCTTCTGTTTTTGATAGTATCAGCTATTGTTTTTGCGAACTCCAGCGTATGCTTATACCCGAATATCATATATTCATCTGCAACATATATTGCAGGCGTGCCGTTCTTTATAGCCCATACCGTTGAGCCCGGATGTCTTGAAAGGTACATATCAGGCTTATAGCGTTTTAAGATATTCATAACCTCATAATTCTGCTGGTCTGCAACGCTTGCCTCGAAGTCGATATCGTTATCCAGCAGATATTTCATAGATGGCGGAACATCACCATTTTCATATTTCTTGTCATAATGCCATGCAAGAGCCCATTTCACAGTGATGCCCAGCTCATTTAATACTCGTGAAACCTCAAAAGTGTAGCCCGGACCCATGCCAAGCACCGCAGTAAGACCTTTAAGCTCCTTTTTTACCTCCTCTATCTGTGGAAGATAAATTGCCCTCTGCTCTTCTATATATTTTGAAACCTTTTCGCTCCTGCCGGTAACACGTCCTATTTCCCTGAGCCAGCTTTCAAATCCGGCAATTCCGCACTGGTTAATGCTTCTCACGTATGGCACGCCATATTTTTCCTCAAGTCCGTTTCCAAGATAATTTCCCAGTGTTCCGCAGATACATGTAGTTGCAAGACTTTCGGAAATATGTGAAAGCTCTTCTACTGTCGAATTGCAGTAAAGAAATACCGGCTCAAGGTCGAAATTCTTAAACATTTCGATGATCTCAGGTCTCGCGCTCTCAAAGAAATTCTTAAAGTTGATCTTATTTGTTTTAACGCCTTCTCTGGGAGGTCTGACTATCTCCTGCAGCACGGCATGATCCGAAATGTCGAATCCCGTTGCCCATATTCTTGATTTAAAGCCTTCACAGTGAACTGCCGCTATCGGCACTCCTACCTCATCCCTTACTTCATCAACAATACTGTCAATGTCCTCACCTATGATTCCCGTTGCGCAGGAACTTGATACAAAAATCGCCTTTGGCTTATATCTTTTGTTCACTTCGAGGATTATATCCCTTAAAGCCTGTGTAGAGCCGAAAATCGTGTCGTTCTCGTTCATGTCTGTCCCGACATAGATCGTATTGCTTGTAACCCCTCTCTTCCTTGCCATTACCCTCGACATATAATATGAGTTAGCCCCTGCCACAGAGCATCCGGCAGGTCCGTGGTGGATTACCGCCACGTCCCTTATAGCCGCCAGCTGGCTCAGTCCGCAGGTCGAAAGACATGTGCTCGACTGCGAGAAGCATCTGGAGCATCCCTTCAGGGTTCCACATTCACTTTTCTCTGCCAGGTCTTTAAGTGTTCCGACATACCCTGTGATAGATCCAATCCTGTTCTCACGTGTTGCAAGATTGGAATTTGATAGATTGATAGCCATATTTAACCACTCCTATTTCATCATATCTTGTAATCGTCAGCGAGTTCCATCATTCCATATTCCATAAGTATTTCTTCAAGCCTTTCCTGCGTCATTGGTTTCGGTATCACGAAATCCTGATTCTCTATAACTGCTTTTGCAAGATTCCTGTATTCCTCTGCCTGATTTGATTCAGGTCTGTACTCAATTACCGTCTTTTTATTTATCTCTGCATGCTGGACCACATTGTCTCTTGGAACAAAATAAAGAAGTTTTGTTCCGAGTTCCTTTGCAAAAGCTCTTAAAAGATCAAGCTCCCTGTCTACATTTCTCGAATTACATATGATACCGCCAAGCCTTACTCCACCTGTACGGGCATATCTTTGAATACCCTTTGAGATGTTATTTGCTGCATAAAGTGCCATCATCTCTCCGCTTGCAACAATATAAATTTCCTTTGCTTTTCCTTCTCTTATGGGCATTGCAAATCCGCCGCAGACAACGTCTCCGAGGACATCGTAAAAAACATAATCCAGATCATCAGTATACGCTCCAAGATTTTCAAGCATATTTATTGAAGTAATGATCCCTCTGCCTGCGCATCCAACTCCTGGTTCAGGACCGCCTGATTCTACGCACTTGGTTCCCCCGTATCCTTCCTTCATTATCCTGTCAAGCTCAATATCCTCACCTTCCTCACGGATAGTATCAAGAACCGTTTTCTGGGCGAGCCCTCCGAGCAATAACCTTGTTGAATCTGCCTTCGGGTCACATCCGACCACCATTACCTTCTTACCGTGTTCACAAAGCCCTGCCGTAAGATTCTGCGTTGTCGTTGATTTACCGATCCCACCTTTTCCGTAGATCGCAATCTGTCTAAGTTCTGACATTTTTCATTTCTCCTCTTCTTCCTTAATTTTATAAAACAATGACCCTTTTTCCGGTCATCTGTTTTGCCCTGATCATCTGTATATGCTATTTATCAACTTAATGTAAGCATCGAGTTTTGCCAAAGATTCGTTGATAAGCCCCGGAAGTTCAATTGCTTCTATTCCCTTTTCCTTTAGTTCTGCAGCTGCTCCATATCCGATTTTTGCAGCGAGTACAATATCGCAATCCGATAAAGAATCTATTGCATTTTTTAATTCATCATCATCATGCTGGCCTCTGCTGCACACAGGTGTCACTCTTCTTTCTTCAACCGGATAAATCCTTCCATTCTCATAAACATCCGCTATAAAGAATCTGTCAGCTCTTCCAAAATGCTGATTGACACATATATTATCTGAGCTTGCAGCTGCTACTCTGTATTTTTTATTATCCATGTGAAAATGTTTCCTTTATATTTATTAATCTCCTGCCAAATACCTGCCGGCTGTACTCTGATAATCCCGGAACTCCCACCGCGTCTGCCCTGCAATGTGCACAGTGTCTGAAAACCTTTATATATTTTTCAGCTTCAGATCTTGCCTTTTCGATCTGTTCACAGTCAGGACGTTTTATATGGCTTAATTTATGCTGAGGTATCAGGGGAATGATGTTATAGATCATCGCTCCTGCCTCTTTAACGGTTTTTGCGATCTTTTCAATATGACCATCATTTATCCCAGGGATAAGTACTGTATTGATCTTTACAGTAACGCCTGCCTGAGCAACCTTTCTTATTCCGGCAAGTTGGTTTTCAATAAGTATCCTTGCTCCGTCAATCCCAAAATAGATCTGATCATGATATATAATGTAATCATTTATCTTCGCCTCTATTTCCGGATCGACGGCATTTACCGTTACTGTTAATGTATCAACTCCTACTTCTATAAGTTCCTCTGCTCTTTCATTCAGCAGAAGTCCGTTGGTGCTCATACATTTCAACAGCTCCGGATGCTTTTCAGATATTTTCCTGAAAGTCTCAAAAGCTTTATCCGTAGCAAGCGTGTCCCCGGGGCCTGCTATACCTGCAACCTTTAAGTTAGGCACAAGTTCCAAAGCCTTATCTATATAATCATTTGCTTCATCAGGACTTATTACCTTTGATGTAACTCCCGGGCGTTCATCGAGATCATTTATTGCCCTGTCACAAAATTTGCAGGCTATATTGCAGCCGGGACTTACCGGCAGATGGATCCGTCCTGCATTAAATCGGCATCCTCCAAAGCATGGATGATTTCTTTCAAGTTCTTCAATAGTTCGAGCCATAGCAACCTCCATCCAGATTTCTCTTAACTTTTTTCTTTTGATTGGAAATATCCTAGCATCCCGATAGGTTTTTGCATATTATCAAAAAACTATTGCCTGTAATAAGTTTAATTTATTTCATAAAACCTATTGACTTACTAGGTAATAAAGTATAAAATACCTATCAAATCAATAGGTGATTAAAAAACAAAAAGGAGAAACCCTATGAGCAAAATGATATATATGGATAATGCAGCTACTACAAAAGTGCTTCCAGAAGTTTTTGATGCGATGAAGCCGTACTTTACAGAGCTTTACGGAAACCCGTCAAGTGCATATGAATTTTCCGGTTCTATAGCAAAGGAAGTCGCTGCTGCAAGACAGACGATTGCAAATACAATTTCTGCCAGTGAAAGCGAAATCTTCTTTACTAATGGAGGAAGTGAATCAGATAACTGGGTCATTAAAGGTGTTGCTGATGCATTGAGAAAAAAAGGAAATCATATAATAACAAGTAAGATCGAGCACCACGCAGTGCTTCACACCTGCGAATATCTTGAAGATCACGGATTTGAAGTAACATATCTTCCCGTAGACGACAAAGGTTTTGTAGATCCCGATGAACTCGAGGCCGCTATAAGACCTGAAACCATACTTATATCTATCATGTTTGCCAATAACGAAATAGGAACTATTGAGCCAATTGCAAAAATCGGAGAGATCGCACATAAACATGGAATATATTTCCATACAGACGCAGTTCAGGCATTTGGTCACGTTCATATTGATGTTAATAAAATGAATATAGACTTCCTTTCCGCAAGCGCACATAAGCTTAACGGTCCAAAGGGTGTAGGACTTCTTTATATAAGAAAGGGAATGAAGCTCTCCAATCTTATCCACGGCGGAGCACAGGAAAAGGGTAAAAGAGCCGGAACCACAAATGCTGCCGGAATCATCGGATTTGCAAAGGCGGCCGAAATAGCCGATGCAAAGCTTGATCAGTCAATAGCCTATGAAAGCAGACTTCGCGACAAGCTTATAAACAGAGTTCTTGATGAAATCCCATATGCAAGAGTAAATGGTGATCTGAATGACAGACTTTCAAACAATGCAAATTTCTGCTTCAGATTTGTAGAAGGCGAATCATTACTTATATTGCTGGACCAGAAAGGAATATGCGCTTCTTCCGGATCTGCCTGCACTTCAGGTTCCCTTGATCCGTCACATGTTCTTCTCGCCATCGGTCTTCCCCATGAGATTGCACATGGTTCGGTAAGACTTACGATATCGGACGAAACCACTGAAGAAGATATTGACTATACCGTTGATTCCTTAAAAGAGATCGTTTCAAAACTTCGTTCAATGTCACCTCTCTATGAGGATTTTGTAAAAGAAGCAAAAGCAGTTTAATATGATAAGGAGTATCTAATATGAGTCAGGTAACAGAATACAGTAAAAAAGTAATGGATCATTTTTCTAATCCCCGTAATGTCGGCGAAATAGAGAATGCCTCCGGTGTAGGTACTGTCGGAAACGCAAAATGCGGCGACATTATGAGGATGTATCTTGATATTGATAAAGATCAGATCGTCAGAGAAGCCAAGTTTAAGACCTTCGGATGCGGAGCTGCCATAGCGACCAGTTCCATGGCAACAGAGCTTGTAAAAGGCAAAACCATCCAGGAAGCTCTGGAAGTAACAAACAAGGCAGTTATGGAAGCTCTTGACGGACTTCCGCCGGTAAAGGTTCACTGCTCTCTTCTTGCTGAAGAGGCAATACATGCAGCGCTTTGGGATTATGCAGAAAAAAATAATATAAAGATCGAGGGATTAAAGCCACCGGTAAATGATATCGACGAAACTAAAGAATTCTACGAAATGCAGGGATAAGGATAACTCTTATGAATATTTCGCACCTAAAATATGTAATCGAAGTTGCAGCCTCGTCATCAATGCGCGAGGCTGCTGCCAAACTCTTCATATCGCAGCCCGCGTTGTCCTTGAGTATAAAAGAGCTTGAAGATGAACTGGGTATTCTTATTTTTAAGAGAAGCAATAAAGGTATATCTCTCACAGCAGAAGGAATTGAATTTTTAACTTATGCCAAAAAAGCCGTCGGACAATATGAGATTCTTGAAGAAAGGTATATTTCAAGGGACAGCGATAAAGAAAGATTCTCCGTTTCTACCCAGCACTATAATTTTGCGATAAGAGCTTTCACAAAAGTTGTAAAAAAATGGAACCCTGATAAATTTATTTTTTCAATCCATGAAACAAAAACAAGGGAAGTGCTTGACGATATCGCAAGCCTCAGAAGTGAAGTTGGAATAATATCATTTTCCGGAAATAACGAAAATCTTTTTAATCGACTTTTCCGGGATAATCAGCTGGAATTTGTCCCCATAATGAAACGGGATACCTATATTTATGTCTGGAAAAATCATAAACTTGCCGGACTCAGCGAAATATCCATAGATGATCTTTCTGATTACCCATGCGTAACCTTTGATCAGGCAGATGACAGTAATCTCTATCTGACAGAGGAGGCCCTTGCCGACTACGATTTTAAGAAAATGATAAAGTCTGACGACCGGGCAACAACAATGGAGCTTATCGCTGACCTTGGCGGATATTCCATCGGATCCGGAATGCTTTCGGACAACGATGCGATCCTTAAAGGTCTGGTGTCGATCAAATTAAAAGAGGAAGATCCTCTGACCATCGGATACATCACCAGAAAAGATCGGGAACTCTCCCAATACGGTAAAGACTACATAGCAGAAATCCTAAAATATAAAGAATTATAAAAAGCTATAGTTTTTTATTTATAGATTTCACATCTTACGCCGTTCGCCTTAAAGTTCCTACGAGGAACGCTCTCGCTTTGGGCTCCGACGCAGCAGTACGTAATGCCGCAAAATACGCGGCATAAGTACTGGCGTCTCGCACAATCCTCTTTAGGAACATTTAAGGTTCGCGGCTTTGGCTGACATTAACGTTTTACTGTTTAGCAATAATATAACTCAACCATATATTTCTATTAGTGAAAACGTAAGTTGCGAGGATTATATGTTTCCAAAAGAGGGGCATGAAAAACGCCGGTCCTTGTTCCGCGTATTTTGCGGAACTAGTACCG
>JAIKZC010000254.1 GCA_024682575.1 Lachnospiraceae bacterium
AAAAATGCCGATATAAACTCAAAGGCAGGAATTCATTCTAACAGGCTCTTTGACGAGGGAGACTTTGAGGATGGAAGTCCTTATAAAGTATTTGGTGATACTTTCCAGGATAGGATAGATACATTTAATCTGTTTGACTTCAGCGGAAATCTTTTTGATAATCCAATGTATGACGGGATGGAGAAGGTTTATCTTGGTCATTTTAAGCTTACCGCTTATGATGCATGTATTCAGTGCTGTGGAAAAACAGATGGTATAACGGCCAGCGGAACGCGTGCAAAGTCAGGACGTACAATTGCGGTTGACAAGTCCTTAATACCTTTAGGCTCCAAGGTTGTAATAGCCGGACATGTGTATATAGCTGAGGATACAGGAAGTGATATTAGGGGGAATTGGATAGATGTTTTTATGGATACGCATGAGATAGCTAAACGTTTCGGCGTGCAGTATGAAGATGTCTATTTGCTTAGATGATTAGACGGAGAAAATATTATGACGGGAAAATGGTGTAAATTTGGGCAAAATAAGCTTATAATTGCAGAATTTATTGCCATTATCCTTGTCGTGATATTTTCTCTTTTTCTTTTTTTAAAAACAGAGAAAAATTCCACAGATCATGAGGACGAGAAAAACACTACCTCTGAAAATGCAGAAATTCCATATCATGAAGAGGGAGCTCTTTATGTGGGTTATGATGGTGATCTTGGAAGCCTTGATATTACAAGGAATTATTCAAGCTATGTAGTTGCTTATAATGTTTATGACAGGCTTTTTGAAATAAAAAAAGAAGATAATGGTGAATTTTCATTAATTAGTAACATTTTAAAAAATTATACAGTTTCAGCAGACAAAAGAACATATAATTTTGAGCTTAAAGATGGCATAAAGTTTTCAAATGGAGACATACTCAGTTCGGAGGACGTTGAATTTACATTTATCCGTTCAATAAAAGCTGATTCAGGAAATAAGCTAGCCGATGCAATAGAGGGGGCGGATGATTTTATTGCCAATAAAACCGATAAGTTAAGCGGATTTAAGGTATATGATGAAAAAAGATTTTCAATAACACTTAAAAAGCCCTTTCCTTCTTATCTCTGGCAACTGACGCTTCCGGCCTATAGTATTCTGAATAAGGAAAGTGTGGAAGAGGGTGATTCACTTTTTGGGAAGGATGCAGAATTTAGCATAGGAAGCGGAGCATATTGTATAGATAAATGGAATGATGAGGAAAAAATCTTAAAATTAAATCCTAATTATTGGGGAGAGGAGCCATCTGTCAAAAAGGTATATTTGAAAAGATACATTCCGATAAGAATGGATCTGGCTTTTAGAACCGGAGAGATTGATTACCTGGTTATGGAGGATTTTAATAAAGAAATATACAGGAAGTATTACACAAATAATAAAGAATACAGATTTATTTATACAGATTGTTTAGATAACTGCATGTTAATAATGAATTCTGATAAGCCACTGCTTAGTGACAAGAGAGTAAGACGTGCAATACAGCTTGGAATAGACCGGCAGGCAATTATTGAGGAAGCACTTGATGGAAATGCAGTTTCAGTAGATGGTATTTTCCCAAAGGGACTCATGGGTTATACAGAGGATAATCAGGGATGGCTTAAATATGACCCTGAAGAGGCAAAGAAACTTATCAATGAGGTTGGCGATTGCAGCGATTTTAAGCTCGAGATAGGAATAACCCCAAATTTAGGCATAAAAGGAGTTCAGAAAATATCAAATATGATAGCTGAGGATCTTAAGAATATAGGATTAAGAGTTTCGGTTGTAAGATATGACGCTGATTCCAGGATATATCTTAGATCAAATAACAAGCTGACGCTAAGTTATGTTCATTGGGTTGCCGATACAAATGACCCTGATAATTTTCTTTTTGATTTCTTTTCATCTCCTGAGAAAGCGCACAATTTTTCATTGGGAACCATTGATGAAAATATAATGAAACGTGTTGTGGAAGCTCGATATATAGTGAATGATGAAGAACGACTTAAAGAATATGCTTCGATTGAAAAAAAGCTGGTAGAGGAGGATGCGGTACTGCTGCCTATTTATTCAGAAAAAAGAATATTTGTAATTGGTAACAGAATAAAGAATCTGACTCCTTCGTGGTCTGGTGCAAGTTCAATAAGGTTTAGGGATATAGAGCTAAAATGAGTATTATAATACAGAATTATAAAAAAAAGAAAAAGAGGAGACTATTCGTTAAGCTTTATTTGATGATGCTTTCTTTAGTTTTTGTTTCTATTCTGCTGTTCTCTGCTGTAGGTATCCTGCAAATAAACAACTTTGCGAAAACAATAATGAATCTTGCAGGAGAGCAGGAAGAGGTGATCAATGATACCCTGACAAAATCAATGGAAAAGGATGCGGAAAAATCATTTCTTAATTATGTCAGTCTTGCAGCTGAGTCTACTAATTATGAGTTCAGGCAAAGCCGGCGTGATATAGAATTAGTAGCTGGTGAAGTAAAAAGAATTCTGATGAATCCTGAGAATTATACGCCTGTAAAAATTGAATCTCCCCGGAAGGAAAATGAAGGGGAATTTACCTTACAGCTGGTTCATTCGGAGAATATATCTGATGATGAAGCCGAAAAATCAGGAAGGGAAAGTCGTATAGGCAATCTGGAGGGTTTGATAAAGAATATCCTTATGAAAAGCAACAGTACGAGGGCATGTATAATTTCGCTTATGGATGGGACATCAATAATATGTGATACAACTCCGTCAACTAAAATATCCAAAGATGGGAATATTTTATATTATGATGGTAGTGTAAGACCCTGGTATGCAGGCGCAGTAATTAGTAAGGGAACGTATATATCCTTCCTGAACGAAGGCTATTACTACGATGAAAGTATGAATGTTATGATCGGAGTTCCGGTATATATTGATGGAGAACTTGCTGCGGTATGTGGGACTATGGTCAATAGTAACAGATTTAAAAAAGTATTCGAGGAAACCAGCGTTAATGATGACACTTCTGCATTTATCATAAATACTACAGGAGATGTTGTATTTTCGGGAAGAAAATATGGAGAACTCAGTAGTGATGCAGTTGGGGAAAAAAGTATTTTCAGAGGTTTTAATCTGGAACTGATAGAACTTACAGAGAGAGCGTTGAATGGGAAGAAGGGCTTTGAGAGAATAACGCTTAATGATGAAAGTACTTATATCGCTTATGCACCGATCAAGGCTGTGGGGTGGACGGAATTCATTGTTATATCGGAGGAAGATCTTTGTAAGAATATCCATGAACTAACAGGAAAGACGAATAAGATTTCAAAACAATATTTTGAGGAGACCTTGTCAAATGCCAGACATATTACATTGATATTTTTGACGTTAACGATAGCACTTTTTCTTTTAGCTACTGTGAGTTCAAATTATCTTTCGAAAAGTATGGTAAGTCCTATCTTAAAATTAAAAGAAGCGGCACAGAATTTTATTAATGGTACAAAAAATAATTCTGATCTGGCTCCGAAGTACTTTGGCAGTCTGAATATCTCAACAGGTGATGAGATCGAGGATCTCTGGCTTACCATGGAAGATATGGAAATAAATACAGCTGTCAAAATCAGAAAGATTCGGAAGTTTACAGAAGAGAGAACCAAACTGCATGCAGAGCTTTCAATTGCGTCTGCGATTCAGGCGAATGTACTTCCAAAGAAATTTCCGGCGTTTCCGGAAAGAGATGAATTTGATATTTATGCAACTATGACCCCGGCTAAAGAAGTTGGTGGTGATTTCTATGATTTCTTTCTTGTAGATGATGATCACCTGGCGATGGTAATGGCAGATGTGTCAGATAAGGGCGTACCGGCTGCAATGTTCATGATGAATTCGAGGACGATGATAAAGGATGCAGTTCTTTCAGGGAAATATCAAAGTCCGGGGGAAGTGCTCAGCTATGTTAATGACAGGCTTATCGAAGGCAACAGTGAAAATATGTTTGTAACAGTCTGGCTTGGTATCCTTACCATTTCAACAGGAAAAATGATCTCAGCCAATGCAGGACATGAATATCCTGTTGTCTATAGGGAAGGCAGGCATTTTGAATTTGAGAAGGATATCCATGGTCTGATGCTTGGGGTATATGAAGGACTAACATATAAAGACTTTGAATGGAATTTTAAGCATGGCGATATGTTCTTTATATATACAGATGGTGTACCGGAGGCAACAAGGGCTGATGAAGAAATGTTTGGAAATGACAGGATGCTGTCTTCGCTTAACAATGCTAAAGATATGAATGAATTAAAGGGTATCCTTGACAGTGTAAAAGTGGATGTTGACAGTTTTATCGGAGCTGCTGAGCAGTTTGATGATCTGACGATG
>JAIKZC010000255.1 GCA_024682575.1 Lachnospiraceae bacterium
GAAGTCGTAAAGAGACTTGAGACAGCAAATGATGACACAACTGAAAGTGTTATCACAAACGAGAGATATGACTATATCGTTAAGGTTGTTGCAAGCTGCATTAAGAAGCCAAAGAACAAGGTTTCAACTTCTGATGCTATCGACAGAATAGTTACAAACAGAGTTCTTGGTATCCCGATCTTCCTTGTTATCATGGGATTCGTATACTGGTTCTCAGTAGGCAGCGGTATCGGTACAATGGGTACTGACTGGGTAAATGATGTTCTCTTCGGTGAGATCATTCCTCCTGCAGTAGAGGGTGCACTTGTATCAGCAGGTGCAAGCGATATTCTTATTGATGTAATCGTAAATGGTATTATCGGTGGTGTAGGTTCCGTTCTTGGTTTCCTTCCTCAGATGGTAATGCTTTTCCTCTGCCTCTCAATTCTTGAGGACGTTGGATACATGGTTCGTATCGCTTTCGTTATGGACAGAGTTTTCCGTCACTTTGGTCTTTCAGGAAAGAGCTTTATCCCGCTCATCATCGGTGCAGGATGTGGTGTTCCCGGAATCCAGGCATCAAGAACTATCGAGAATGACAATGACCGTCGTCTTACAATCATGACAGCAACTTACATTCCTTGCGGAGCTAAGCTTCCTGTTATTGCACTTATTGAAGGTGTTATTTTCGGCGGCTCATGGTATCTTGCAACATTAATGTATTTCATCGGTATTGCAGCAGTTCTTATCGTTGCTATCATCTTAAAGAAGACCAAGTATTTCCATGGTCAGGCAGCACCTTTTGTTATGGAGCTTCCTGCATATCATATTCCTGCAGCTAAGACAGTTCTTATGCATGTATGGGAGAGAGCATGGGCATTCATTAAGAAAGCAGGAACAGTTCTTTTCCTTGCCTGCATCGTAATGTGGTTCATCTCTTCTTATGGATTTGAAAGTGGTGCATTCGGACTTGTTGAGGATGCAAATAATTCACTAATTGCCATGATCGGTGGTGTTCTTGCACCCCTCTTCCTTCCTCTTGGATTCGGAACATGGCAGGCTGTTGCTTCTTCACTTTCAGGTTTTGTTGCAAAGGAGTCAATTGTTTCAACAATGTCTATCCTTGCAGGACTTGGAGAAGAGGCAGAGGACGAGGCTCAGCTTTGGAGCGGAGTACAGGCATTCTTCCCTGCTGCTACAGTAGCTGTAAGCTCAATCTCATTCCTTCTTTTCAATATGCTTGATTCACCCTGCCTTGCAGCTATCACAGCAGGCATGAAGGAAATGAACTCTAAGGCATGGTCAACATTTATGATCGTATTCCAGAATCTCTTTGCATACCTTGTATCATTCATGGTATATCAGATCGGATGCCTTGTAGTTTATGGAACATTCTCAGTTGGAACTGTAATCGGATTTATCATTCTGGCAGCACTTCTCTTTGGAATGTTCAGACCTGATCCTTATAAGAATTCTGAACTTCAGGCAAAGAGGTCTGTTGCGTAAGCAGAAAGACACACGGAGGAGAGCCTATGAAAAGCTCTGAAGTGCTTGATCGTCTGAGAAAAAGCGGATGTCGTGTTACAAGACAGAGAAGACTGATAGTTGATATCATTTTGAAAAATGATTATACTACCTGCAAGGATCTATATTGCCAGGTGGCAAGTGAAGACGATACTATCGGAGTGGCAACTGTTTATCGCATGGTACGCCAGCTTGAAGACATTGGAGTTTTGAGACGCATTGAGCGAATTGAAATTGCTGATACAGACGTATGACGCTAATAAGGCTGTGGAAACGGGAAACTGTTTCCACAGTTTTTTTGTTGTTATAAGCCAGGTTTTAAGATATACTTAATCATATGAAGAATTATATTGTATTTGATCTTGAATGGAACCAGGGTTCGGCACTCACTGAAAACCCGAATATTCCTTTTGAGATTTTAGAAATAGGCGCAGTCAAACTTGATGAAAACAAAAATATAGTTGATACCTTTAACGAATATATTCGTCCGCAGGTATATAAAAAAATGAACTTCATGACCAAGCAGGTAATTCACATGGAAATGGAGGAGCTTGATGATGCGGAAATTTTCCCGCATGTTGTAAAGCGATTCTTAAAATGGTGCGGCGATGATTATATATTCTGTACCTGGGGTAATTCTGATCTTACGGAATTGCAGATAAATATGCGTTATTATGGTATTGATCCTCTTTCGGACGGACCGATAAATTATCTGGATGTTCAGAAATTGTTCAGCATAGTCTATTCTGATGGAAAGAGCCGCAGGGGTTTGGAAACCGCTGTAGATTTCATGCATATTGAAAAAAATGACATGTTTCACAGGGCAGACAGCGATGCCTATTATACAGCGATGATCCTGAAAAAAATGGCCAGACCGGATGTTGAGGACTATTATTCGATAGATGTCTTCCACAGACCAAAGGATGCCGCATCAGAGGTTCATGCCAGGTTTAAGACATATTCAAAGTATATTTCCAGAGAATTTGCGTCTAAACAGGAGGCACAGAAAGAACCGGAGACCATATTGCTCAGATGCTATATTTGCGGAAAGGTCTTAAAGAAAGCAGTTCCGTGGTTTACGCTTAACAATAAGCATTATTATTGCGTGGGAAAATGCGAAGAACATGGGCTGATGCGTTCTAAATTACGGATTAAAAAATGCGAAAACGGTAATATTTATCTGGTAAAAACAGTAAGGACTGCTGTTAAGGAAGATATAGAAGTCTTAAAGAAACGCGAGAAGAAGTCCAAGACGCAGGCAGCAAAGCTGGCAGCCATGGAGCAGAAGGTTAGAGGCAGAAATAGAAGAAAATCAAAAAGAAAGTGAAGCAGTAAGAAGAAAATGAGACTTAGAAATATTCCGGGAGCCAGAGAAGCTGTGGCTCAGGATAGAAGATGTGTACAGGACAGCGCAGATACAAAGAAGGGCTGGAATAAAATTTTTGGAAACGATAATCCCATTGCTGTTGAGGTTGGAATGGGAAAAGGAAGATTTATAACTGATATGGCAGTTAAATACCCGGATATAAATTTTGTGGGTGTTGAAAGATATGAAAGTGTCATGATAAAGGCT
>JAIKZC010000269.1 GCA_024682575.1 Lachnospiraceae bacterium
TAATGGAGGACATAATCCTCTTTCCAGCAGTAGTTTTTCTATAAAGTTCAATATTTATTCGGATTCCTCATATACTTATGCGGAAAAAGCAGATGAAACATCTTCCGTCAGAACTGCTACAGCTGTAGGAAATATGACAATTTCCTTCAGTCTTAAAAGTGCTCAGTCTTTTGATGATGCTGTGACAGCAGTGACGAATCTCTTAAACGGAAATACGGTTATTGATCTTGCTTCCTCTGGAGCAGGTGCAGATAGTTTTTCTCTTGGAGCACCAAGTATTGGAGATGGGAAGGTTTCATTTAATGTTAATGTGGAGAGTGATGAAGAATGGTATGGACTAAATATACAGTCGGGGACGGAGAGTAAAACAGCAGAAAATGTAATAACTATCCGTTATATGTGTCTTAATAACGACAGAATTGGAATCAGTGATCTGGATTGCTCCGATGAAGATAATTCAAGAAAAGCTATTGAAAAAATAAAAAATGCAATGCAGATAGTAAATGGTCAGCGTATTATTTTTGGAGTGGACAGTAACAGGCTTTTGAGCGCAAGAAAAAATAATGAAAATACGATGATAAATACTCAGAATGCTGAATCAAAGATCAGGGATACCGATATGGCTGCAGAAATGGTAAAAAAGGCAAGAAATGATATTTTGCGTCAGGCAGGTTATTCAATATTGACACAGGCGACAAAAAATCCTGAAAAAATATTAGAACTTTTAAGCGGATGAAAAGATATTTGATCATAGTAAAAAAGGGGTAAAATCATGAAGATAAAATTTGAACAGTATGAAGCAAATAATATGGTAAAGAATTCATCTGCTGAAGCGTTTGACAAAGCCAATGGTCAGATAAATCGGAAAAATGACAGAGGAATTATAAATGTTCAGCTTGGCAGCAGTGATGATTACGCAGCATATGGTCTTATAAATAACAAGAAGAGTGAAAAAAAGACCCTTGCTGAAGAAATTGAGAATGCTGCGAATTATGATGCAGAAACTGCTTCAAGATTTATGGCTGTTATGTCTAACACCATGTCGGAAAAAGACTTTAATAAAATGATGGAAGAAGGTTATGATCCATCTAAAATGGATCCAGGTGAGGCTATAACAAATCTTGACAGGATTAAGATCACCCTGGCACAGTCGGGGACTGTCATATCCGGATTTAATGATAATATAGATGCATCAATGGCAGCGGATGTAACCGGAAGTCATACTATGGCAAATGAATTGTCGCATCTTGCCGCTTCTCCGGAAAACAGAGCAATGGAAAAATCAGTAAGTGAAAATGCTGAAAATCTCATTCCGCAGCTTACAAAGGATGAGATTAATAAAGAGACAGAAGAAGCGTTTGAGAAAGCAGATCTTCCTCTTACTGATGCTAATCTGTCTGCTGTTAAGGCAGCTCTTGAAAAGGCAGGAAATATAACTGAGTTAAATGACAAGAGTATGCTTTATATGATTAATAATGAACTCGAACCAACTATTGAAAATGTCTATGAAGCACAATACGCATCCGCTTCCGGTCAGTACAAGGCTGCTAACGGTTATTTCAGTGCAGATGGTTCATCATACATGGTTTCAAAGGCCGATAATAATGATTTCAGTCAGATAATGGGACAGATAGATGAAGTGATAGAATCCGCCGGATTCGAGGTCGATAATGAGAGCAGGGATGATGCAAAATGGCTTCTTGAGAATGCAGCGCCTCTTACAAAA
Organism: Lachnospiraceae bacterium; assembly: GCA_024682575.1. GTDB lineage: Bacteria > Bacillota > Clostridia > Lachnospirales > Lachnospiraceae > NK4A144. The sequence goes on from JAIKZC010000269.1 coordinate 1,727, forward strand.
GAGTCTTTTAGACTGCTTGAAGACCTTAAATCTATGGAGATCCCCCCTAATGACATTAATGTATTGAATGAGATTACAGATGCTATTTCAAACGGTAATGAGGCATCTGATGCTTACCTGATCTCTGGTTACAGAAAAATTAAAAATGCCAGGATTCTTGAAGAGGTAAGACTTTCGATGACACATGAGGCCAATGCGGCACTTGCAGAGAGTGATTTTTCAATTGATACAGAGGAATTAACAAAGAAAGTAGACCTGCTTAAGGAAAAGGAGGATAACTTTTATAAGTTGATATTTAATGGTGAATCCACAGGATCAGCTAACATAAACGACGACATAGATTTTTTAAGAAATACGCTTGAGAAAGTAGATGAAATAAAAGAAATGCCGGCAGAAATCCTGGCTCGTTTTTCATCGGCAGAGGAATTTACGCTCCAGGATATTTATGATGTCGGAAATCCGCTTAAGCAGCGCTATGATGATGCAATGCAGACTTATGAAGCAGTTGGTACGGAAGTAAGAACTGATCTTGGGGATAATATTCAGGATGCATTCAGAAACGTTGATGACATATTAAATGACCTGGGTTATGAAAATAGCTTTGATAATGAGAGAGCTGTAAGGATTCTTGCTTATAACAATATGGAGATTACGCCTTCTAATATCGAAAATGTAAGGTATGTGGACAGTCAGGTAAGATCTTTAATTGATAAGATGAATCCTGCAACTACAATCAGGCTGATCAAAGAGCGAATAAATCCCATGGAAGTTGATATAACTGCTCTTAATGCCATTGCAGACAGTTTTTCAGATGAGGAGAATGGGAATGCTGAGGGTTATGCAAAATTCCTTGTCAGATTAGAGCATAATAATGAGATCACGGATGAGGAAGCTAATTCTTATATTGGTATTTACCGCCTCTTTGATAAGATCGAAAAATCTGATGGCGCAATAATCGGTAGTCTTTTAAGCTCAGGAAAGGATCTTACACTAAAGAATCTTTTAACAGAGAGCAGAAATCGCAAAAAATACGGGAAAATTGATGAATCTATAAATGATGATCATATTATGACGGAGATGCAGGCAAATTCTGAAAACATGAAGATAGATGCTCAGATAGAAACTGCTTTTCAGGATGATTATATGCGGCATTCTGCAAGAGAAGCTTTGCGAAAAATGATGCCTGAGAGCTTAAAAAATGCAGATATAAATGAAAATTCAACTTTTGAAGAGAT
>JAIKZC010000314.1 GCA_024682575.1 Lachnospiraceae bacterium
TGAAGTTAAAGGCAGGGAAAATATATCGGCTTTTGACGGAACTAAGCTCTGTATAGCTTCTGATAAAATGACCGGAAGAGAACTTTATGATATATTAAGGAGTAGATATCATCTGCAGGCGGAAATGGCAGCTATGGATTACTGCCTTTTAATGACGGGGATAATGGACACCGATGATGCATTCAAACGTTTGAGGGCAGCTTTAAGAGAGATAGATAGTGAAATTTCAGCAGGGAAAATCGGAAATGGGAAATCGACTATAAAGAGAGAATCCGGAAAAAGATTTTTGAGGCCCGGTATAGCTGTAAGGATACAGGAGGCTTTGGAATCCAAATCCTTAAAATACAGTTTTGAAATGGCAGAGGGTAAGATCGCAGCTTCATGGGTATACGCATATCCACCGGATATTCCGCTGATAATTCCCGGCGAGATCGTAAGCCGCGACTTAATAGAAGAAATTTCAAATATGCAGAATGAAGGAATAAATATAATAGGTGCCGCTGAGGGAGAATTCAGGATCTTGGCACGTTAAAGGCAGGAAAAATGGCTAATATATTTGTAATAATAGGGAAAAGTTCCACTGGTAAGGATACTGTTTACAGAGAACTTTTAACGGACAGATCATTAGAGCTTAAAAATTATGTTTCTTATACGACGAGACCTATGAGAGACGGCGAAAGAGATGGCTCTGAATATCATTTTGTTTCGGATGAAGAATACCTTAAATACAGAAAAAATAAGGAAATAATTGAGGAACGCTGTTATAATACTATTATGGGGGATTGGCATTATTTTACGGCTGATGATGGAAGCTTCGAAGCTGATGAAGATATCATAATGACAGGAACCTTAGAGTCATACAGCAGCCTTAAGGCATACTTCGGAATTGAGAAGGTTAAGCCGGTTTTTATCGATTGTGCTGACAGAAGCAGGCTTATGAGGGCTATTGCGAGGGAAGATAAACGTGAGATCCCACAATATAAGGAAATGTGCAGGCGTTTTGTTTCCGACAGTGATGACTTTTCAGAAGAAAAAATAAAAGAATGCGGAATTGAGAGAATCTTTATAAATGAAGATCTGAAAAAATGTGTAAGCGATATTTCGGATTTTATCAGAAACGAGCAGAAGCTGAACGCAGATTAAGGATAAAGACGGATTATAAAATTCGATTTATTCGGAGGGGTATATCGGAATTATGGATATAAAGGTCAATCAATTACAACAGGTTAAAGCTGCAGAAGAAGTTAAGGATACTCAGAATGTTTCGGGTGAAGATTTTAAATTTGCCCTGATGAGTAATATAGGAGAGAAGGATCTGCAGGAAAGACTCACACTGATGATGAATGAAATAACCATGCAGGGTGAGAAGATAAAAAAACGCAAGAATATAACGGATATGAGAAAATACCGGTCTCTCATAAAGGGCTTTATGAACGAGGTAATTAATCGTTCACATAAGTTTTCGAGAGAGAATTTCCTCGACAGGAGAGGCCGTCACAGAGTCTACGGAATAATCCGAAAAGTAGATGAGAATCTGGATAAGCTTGCGGAAGAACTCATGAAGGAGGAGAAGGATAATATCGTTGTGCTCGGACTTATCGGTGAGATAAGGGGCATGCTGATAGACCTTCTGATGTAGGATGTCGTCGTTTTATGATATAATTGGGCAGCAGACAGCTGTAAATTTCCTTCAGGGAGCAATAAGGGAAAAGAGAGTTTCCCATGCATATATTTTTGACGGACAGCCGATGTCCGGGAAAAGAACACTTGCAAGGATCTTTGCAGAGACTCTTCTTTGTGAAGAGGGAGGAGATAATCCCTGCGGTCATTGTCATTCCTGTGCAATGGCTAAAAGCGGAAATCATCCGGATATTATCACTGTAAGTCATGAGAAGCCGGCAACATTAAGTGTTGGAGAAATAAGGCAGCAGCTGGTTGGGGATATCGGTATCAAACCCTATACGGGAAGAAAAAAAGTCTACATAGTGCCTGATGCATCGTTGATGAATCCCCAGGCACAGAATGCACTCTTAAAAACTTTAGAAGAGCCGCCTCATTATGCGGTGATCATACTTCTTACAGATAATGAAATGAAGCTTTTGCCAACGTTAAGGTCAAGGTCTGTAACTCTAAAAATGAGACCGGTATCTGAAAAACTTATAGAGGATTATCTGAAGAATAAAGGTGAAATTTCAGAAAGACAGGCAAAAATAGCAGCGGCCTTTTCAGGAGGGTCGCTTGGAAGAGCAAAAGCCCTTATAGAAGATGAGGCCTTTGAGGGCTTAAAAAATGAGATACTAAGGGTCGTAGAGGGAATAACAAAATTTTCCCTTACGGATATTAATGATTCGATTAAAAAGGCTTCGGAATATAAAGACAGGATAAATGATTATCTCGACATGCTTTTGTTATTTATGAGAGATGTGCTTTATACAAAGGCAGCGGGAGAT
>JAIKZC010000333.1 GCA_024682575.1 Lachnospiraceae bacterium
AAAGCCGGTAACGATGATACGCGGTGTGGATTTATCGGCGGGATCTTCATATCCGCTGGTAGTTCCGTATTTGGCGAGACCTTCTGTCTTTACATAAGTAGAAACAGTACAGCTTTCGCTGTTTCCTTCGGGATTTGTATATAGAACATTGTAGTTTATCTTATAATAACCACTTTTAACGTCATCTCTTGTCTTGAATGCCCATACACAGTTCTGTGCACGCTTATTTCTGTCTTTTTCAGCTTTTTCTCCAACTAAAGTATCTATTTTCTGGGTGAAACCGGTAGAAAATATTTCAAAAGGAAATTCATCCGTCTGTTCAGAAACAACTGGTGTTACAACGACATCAGTTACATTCTCCTTAAGCATATTTACGAGAGGCAGTACTACTATTACATTTTCACCGTGTACGGCAGTAGGAGTGAACCAGGTGGCTCCCGGTACTATATAACTGCTGCTGGAGCTGGCAGAAGAATAGTCACTTCCGGTAGAACTGCTGTCATCAGAGATGGAACTGCTTGACGAACTGTCATCATCATCATCGTCATCATAATCTATATATTCAATTTTTTCATAGTGGATTTCATTTTCATGAGTATCGTTCGAAACGCTTTCATTACCTGATGTAGATTCGGCTAATACGCTGCAGATATCGGCAGCCGGTAATGTAGTTAATGAAGAAGCCATTAACAAAGTAGCAGCAATTTTCAGTAAGCTGATGATCTTCAATTTCTTTTCCCCTTTTATTCAACAATCTTTCCATCACTTATGCGTATCTGTTTATCTGCATAGGAAGCAAGATGATCATCATGTGTAACCATGACGAGCGTCTGTTTGTCTTTTTTTACTATGTCCTGCATAAGTGACAGCATTTCCCCTGCAGTACGGGAATCCAGATTTCCCGTAGGTTCATCTGCAAATATAATTTCAGGATGAACAACCAGAGCGCGGGCAATTCCCACACGCTGCTGCTGTCCTCCGGACATTTCATTTGGCCGGTGAGTCATGTATTTTTCCAGACCGACATGCTTAAGGACTTCCCTTGAACGTTTTTCCCTGATCTTTTTATCTACACCCCTGAAGCTTAAGGGAAGGGCTACGTTTTCAATGGCATTTAGTGCGGGCATAAGGTTATAGGATTGAAAAATAAATCCGACATGTTCACGACGGAAACGCACGAGCTGCTGTTCGTTGAGCTTTTCGATATGTCTGCCGGCAATGACTATCTTACCCTTAGAGGGCTTTTCGAGACCTGCCATCATGTTTAACAAAGTGGATTTTCCGGAGCCTGAAGTTCCGACAATAGCCACAAATTCTCCCTTCATGATGTCAAAACTCACTCCATTAAGGGCGTAGACCTTTTCGAGTCCGCTTTTGTAAATACGATATAGGTTTTCTACATGTATTACAGGTTTATTTGTGTTTTCTTCCTGCATAATAAATCCCCTGTTGATAGTTCCCTTTATGTCAGTCAGAAACCCGCATTGTCTGCGGGTTTCATAAATGGTGGAGTGTCGGAGTGCAAGCACGAAATATTTGTGAAACACTTCGATTACTTAAATTATTATAAAACGAAATCATAAAAAATTCCTTAAGATTATAAAAAAATAAAAAAATAAACATTAGCAATAAGAAAACCAACAATTTGCATTAAATGAGATACAAAAATGAATGAATATTAACCAAATTGTAAATTTTTTCAATTGATTGTATGAAGATAAAAACAGATAATATATAAAAATGGGTAGAAGTTTATGATAATCGCTGTGCAAAATTACTATTCGGGAGGTGAAAAGGTGGTATATAGGACACAGGATTATATAAAAACTTAAGCCTGAACAGTAGAGGACCGAAAATCTTGGCGGAGAGTACGGTCTCTGAATCTTTTAGATGGTTTATGAGGAAAGGTGGGTTAATAATGCGATATTTGCGTTATAAGAAGTTCATGTGTGCCCTTCTTGCAAGTGCGATGGTTGTGTCCGGACTTCCGGCAGATACAAATCCCGCATATGCAGAGGAAGCTGACGAAACAGCTGATGAAACACAGAGCACAAATGACTCTGAAGTAAGTGATAATGGTACGACTTCAGAGGATGAAGCAGAAGAAGCTAATCTTATAGCATCGATCAATTTCGATGATTCATCGCTTGAAGCAGATGGTGCCAATGTAACGGTCACTGGCACAGAGGATTATGAAGATGACACTGAAAGCGGTGAAGGCAAATCTTTTTATTTCAATGGAAAAACATGTCTTACGGTAACGGATGAAGATGGCGGAAGTCTTTTAAGCGGTCATGACGAGCTGACAGTTTCCTACAGAAGCAAACCTACAAAATCATCCGGTGGGAACTGGCCATTCTTTGCAGCACATAATTCAACGGCACGTTCAGAGAGTAACCTTCATTATATTGGTGTGCTTGACGGAACCGATTCACTTACAGCAGAGCGTTTCGGAGACAGCCGTACAACATCTCTTGCAGGTGCATCTGCAACTGTATGGAAAAATGTAACGATCGTATATGAAGAAGATACTACAACACTTTATATAAACGGTAAGAAAAAGACCTCAGCAACAGGCTGCGTAGCAATGGATGAAGTTTTAGGCGACAGCAGCATCCTTCAGCTTGGTAAAGCTAACTGGGGTTCAGGTGAGTATTACAAGGGCTATCTCGATGAGATCAAGATCTATGACGGAGCTCTTGATGCAGA
>JAIKZC010000369.1 GCA_024682575.1 Lachnospiraceae bacterium
GTAGGAGCTACTTATCCTGAAATGGGTGCGGAGTTGAGAAAACTCATGCCAAAGGCATATATACTTGTACCGGGTTATGGAGCACAGGGCGGTAAGGCTGAGGATCTTAAGGGATTTTTCAATTCAGACGGACTTGGAGCAATAGTAAATTCTTCAAGAGGAATTATTGCAGCCTGGAAAAAAGAGGAGTATGCTAAGTTCGGAGCAGAAAATTATGCTGATGCTTCGAGAGAAGCGGTTAAAGATATGATAGCTGATATTAATAAGGCATTATAAGGAAAGGCGTGGAAAAATGGAAAGATATAAAGAAGAGTTTATTGAATTTATGCTGGAGTGCAACGTTCTTAAGTTTGGAGATTTTACAACAAAGAGCGGAAGAAAAACACCTTTCTTTATCAATACAGGTTTTTACAGAAGCGGAAGCCAGCTTATCAAGCTTGGACAGTATTATGCAAAAGCAATTGAGAGCAAATTCGGAAAAGATTTTGATATACTTTTCGGACCTGCATATAAGGGTATTCCGCTTAGTGTTGCAGCATCAATGGCTATGATGACAGAGTACGGAGCAGATATACGTTATTGCTCTAACCGTAAGGAAGTTAAGGATCACGGAGATACGGGAATCCTTCTTGGCAGCCCTATTTCAGATGGTGACAGGCTGGTTATCATTGAAGATGTTACTACGGCAGGAACCTCTATAGCAGAAACCCTTCCGATCATCAAAGCCCAGGGCAATGTTGATGTTTTGGGACTTTGTGTTTCGGTAGACAGAGAAGAGAGAGGAAGCGGAGAAAAATCTGCACTTGCTGAGATAGAAGAAAAATATTCTCTTAAAACGACCTCTATCGTAAAAATGTCTGATGTGATAGAATATTTAATGAATAATGAAGTCAATGGTAAAAAAGTTATTGATGATAAACTTAAAGCAGCCATTGATGCTTATTATGAGCAGTATGGAGTAAAATAAGGATTTGATCCGATAAAAGGGGAAAATACCATGAATAATGATAATGAAAAAATCTATAGTTCTATGAAGTTTTCCGCAGCTGTGAATATTACGCTTGGTATTATTATGATAGTTGCCGGAATTACAGGTGGAATTCTTTTGTTGATAAGCGGAGGACGGCTTTTCAGCAATAAGTCAAAGATTCTTTTTTAGGAGAAACTTTCAGTGTTCAGATTTGGAAAGAGACGCTATTTATTTACATCGAGCAAGCCTTCCGAGAAGGGGATACTTTCTTCGATCCTCGGAGGACTTTCGCTTTTGATGTTTGTTCCGGTTATACAATCAGTATTGAAGGCAGGGGGAATCACAGGCAGTCGAATGGGTGCCATTGGTTTTGTGTCCTGCCTTTTTAGCGTGGCAGGAATTGCAGTTGGCGTAATAAGCCTTATGGAGAAAGATACCTATAGATTTTTTCCAAGGCTTGGTTTTATAGTTTCGCTGCTGATGTTTATTATTTGGGGAGGCATATTATATGCAGGCTTTATATTCGGATGATGAAAAAAGCTTTTATATGGAACGCCTTGAACTCAGTAACGGAAGAATAAAAGAGATATCTGCAGAAAATATTCTGCAGGAACCTTTCGGACGTTATTTCAGGGATGAGGCGGAATTTATAGATAATCCGGCATATGATTATGGTGCCGTTGATAAATATGAAAAGAGCTGGCTTAATCCTGTATATGCAGTAAATGAAATGGGCAGGGAAAAGGGGCGTATGCTTTCTTTCCTGGCGTATGAACTTTTTTCTTTGATGGCATATAAGGCAGAGGGCAAGATATACGATGAACTTATATTAAAGGAACTGTTTATAGAAGTATATAATCTGTTTACGTCTGCAAAGGAAGAAGAAAATGGTCTTCCGGAGGACGGATCGGTTCATAGTGCTTTGTATTCGTTTGTAAGTGATTATTCGGATCATACAGTTCGTGAACGTATAGTTGAGCAGCTTGATCCTGACAGAAGCTTTGCCAGAGATATCATAATGGAGTCGGATCTTACTGATCTATCATATCTTGATCGATTTGGAGAATATATAGATGAAGATGTTAAGGGCGTTGCAAGGCATTTGCTGACTTTCACTGATGCTGAGATAAAGGCAATGGCTGATACATTTACAGAAGGATTCAGAATAGGCTTTATAAATACGGGTAAGGATCTTTCAAAGAAAAAGACTGTATCTATCAGATATAAGCTGGGATTTGAGAGGATAGTTAGAGCTGCTGTAGAGAATTTTGAAGCGATGGGTCTTAAAACCACGATATACAGGCGTGCCTTGAATGCAGGAAGCAGAAGTGGCATGTCGCTTGTAGGTTTCTATGGCGGACGCATCAATAAGCAGATGGAATTCGATCATAGGGAAGACAATGCGCTCTTTCTTGATAAGGCATATATAACGAGAAAACTCGAAGTCATGAGGACAAGCTATGAGGAATTAAAGGACAAGGCTGCTGTTTTTGCAGGTCCGGCCGTAATGGATATTTATGGTGAGGAGCCGTTTCTTCCTGAAAGTCATCCCGAGGCTTATGAGCTGAGTGAAGAGCAGCAGAAGCTCAGTATAAATCTGATGGCTAAGACCGGAAGCCTTGTAAACGAATATATCAGAGGTGATGAAAGAAGCTTTACCATCATTTCATATCCTATTCCGTCTATCGGTAAAGATTTTAAGGCAATCTTTGATGAAACCGTTAAGCTGAATACGCTTGATTATGAAAAATACAAGCTGATGCAGCAGAAGATAATAGATGTTCTTGAAAATGGCAGCAAGGTAGAAGTAAAGGGCAGAGGCAATAATAAGACGGACATTACAGTTGCACTTCATGAACTTGATGACAGGAAAAAACAGACAGTTTTTGAAAACTGCGTTGCAGATGTAAATATCCCTGTCGGTGAAGTATTTACATCACCAAAGCTCAACGGAACCAATGGTACTCTTTTCGTATCAGAGGTTTATCTTAACGGCTTAAGATATGAAAATCTTGAATTTAAGTTTGAAAATGGATTTGTAAAAGATTATAACTGTACAAATTTTGACAGTGAAGATAAAAATAAGAAGTATATAAAAGATAATATACTGCACCATTATGACAGTCTTCCATTGGGAGAATTTGCTGTGGGAACAAATACCACAGCATACGCAATGGCAAGAAGATATAATATTTTTTCGAAACTTGAGATCCTTATAGCGGAAAAAACCGGGCCGCACTTTGCGTTGGGAGATACCTGCTACAGCAGGGCTGAGGATATAAAAGTCTTTAATCCCGACGGACGAGAGATTATCTCTAAAGATAATGAATCTACTCTTAAAAGGAAGACGGATAGCGATTTCAGATATTTTGAATGCCATACAGATGTGACCATACCTTATGAGGAGTTGGGAACAATTACAGCTGTTGATGAGGAAGGCAACAGATATCCGATCATAAAAGACGGAAGATTTGTTGTGGAGGGGACGGAAGAACTTAATGAACCCCTGGATAAATTAAGCTTATAAATTATAGTAGTTTTCTATCAGAAACCTGCACTATTGCAGGCTTTATTCGGAAATATAGATCATGCGGGAAACAGGCTTATGACAAAGTCATATAGTAGAGGCTTGTTTACGGTATTTTTGGAACTGTTTCAAAAATACAGACTTAATAGACAGGAGAGAAAAAATGGCAAAAGTAGGAATTGTAATGGGCTCTGATTCAGACCTTGCGGTTATGTCAAAGGCAGCGGGTGTACTGGAAGAACTGGGAATTGACTATGAGATGAATATTATTTCGGCTCACAGAGAACCGGATATATTTTTCAAATGGGCATCCGAAGCTGAGGGAAAGGGCATAAAGGTTATTATTGCCGGTGCAGGTATGGCAGCCCATCTTCCGGGAATGTGTGCGGCGATTTTTCCGCTTCCGGTTATCGGAATCCCGATGTATTCAAAGTCACTCGGGGGAAATGATGCGCTTTATTCTATATTGCAGATGCCTTCGGGAATTCCTGTCGCTACAGTTGCGATAGACGGAGCTAAGAATGCAGCTCTGCTTGCAGCTAAAATACTGGCTGTTTCTGATGATGAATTACTGGCTAAGCTTAAAGCATATACAGAGAACTTAAAAGACGAAGTTCAGAAAAAAGATGAAAAGCTTAAAGAAATTGGTTACAAGGCGTACTTAGGTTAAGGAGGAAAGAAATGGATTACAAGAGTGCTGGAGTTGATGTCGAGGCTGGATACAAGGCTGTAGAGCTTATGAAAAAATACGTTGGGGAAACGACACGTCCTGAAGTACTTGGTGGACTGGGAGGATTCTCAGGTGCTTTTTCACTTAAAAATTTTATGACAATGAAAAAGCCTACGCTTGTATCAGGCACAGACGGCGTTGGAACCAAGCTTAAGCTTGCATTTATAATGGATAAACATGATACAGTAGGTATTGACTGCGTTGCAATGTGTGTTAATGATATTGCATGCGCAGGCGGAGAACCTCTTTTCTTCCTTGATTATATCGCATGCGGCAAAAATGTACCGGAGAAGATCGCAACTATCGTAAAGGGTGTTGCTGAGGGATGCAAACAGAGCAATGCTTCACTTATCGGTGGAGAGACAGCTGAAATGCCCGGTTTTTATCCTGTAGACGAATATGATCTTGCCGGCTTTGCAGTAGGTATCGTTGATGAGGAAAATCTCATTGACGGAAGTGCTATAAAGGCAGGTGATACACTCGTAGGTATCGCTTCCTCAGGTGTACATTCAAACGGATTTTCACTTGTACGTAAGGTTTTTGAGATGACAGAGACAAATCTTTCAAGACATATTGATTCTCTTGGAACAACCCTTGGAGATGCTCTTTTAAGACCTACAAAAATTTATGTACGTGCCCTTCGCGAGGTTAAGAATGCAGGTATAAATATCAAGGGCTGCAGCCATATCACAGGTGGTGGTTTCTATGAGAATATACCGAGAATGCTTCCTGAAGGAATCGAAGCAAGGGTAAAGAAAGGCTCTTATGACATCCCGCCTATTTTTGAGTTGCTTGCACATGATGGTGGAATCGAAGAGCATATGATGTATAATACCTACAATATGGGAATAGGAATGCTTCTTGCCGTTGCAGCTGAAGATGCTGACAAGACAGTTGCTGCTATAGAAAAAGCCGGTGAAAAGGCGTTCATAATCGGTGAGACTGCTTCTGCAGACAAGAAGGGAGTAGTTTTATGCTGAGAATAGCAGTTATGGTATCAGGTGGAGGAACGAACCTTCAGGCCATAATTGATGCTGTAGCAGACGGTACGATCACTAATACAGAGATCGTTCGTGTTATAAGCAATAAGGCAGATGCTTATGCTCTCACAAGAGCACGTGAGGCTGGTATAGAGGCAGTCAGTGTTGTTAAAAAGGACTGTGTTGATATCGACGATTTTAATCATAAGCTTCTTGCAGCACTTGATGAGGCATCTCCTGATCTTGTAGTTCTGGCAGGTTTTCTTGTGGTGCTTCCGCCGGAGCTCGTAAATAAATATAAAAATAAAATTATAAACATACATCCTTCGCTTATCCCTTCATTCTGCGGTAAGGGCTGCTATGGACTCAAGGTTCATGAGGAGGCACTTAAACGCGGAGTTAAAGTTACGGGAGCTACAGTTCATTTTGTAGATGAGGGATGCGACAGTGGCCCCATCATAGTTCAGAAGGCTGTTGAAATACAGGATAATGATACTCCGGAGGTTTTACAGAGACGTGTTATGGAGGAGGCAGAGTGGAAAATTCTGCCTCACGCGATCGACCTGATAGCAAATGGAAGAGTTTCAGTTGTGGACAGAAAGGTGGAAATAAAATGAATGTACTTATAGTCGGAAGCGGCGGAAGAGAACATGCCATAGCCGCTGCTGTTGCTAAAAGTGAAAGGGCAGAAAAAATTTATTGCATTCCGGGCAATGCAGGTATTGCAGAAATCGCAGAATGTGTCGATATAAAAGTGATGGAGTTTGACCGCATCGTAAAATTTGCAAAAAATCACGATATCGATCTTACAATAGTCGGACCGGATGATCCTCTTGTTGGCGGTCTTGTAGATGAACTTGAAGCCGAGGGACTCCGTGCTTTTGGTCCGAGAAAAAATGCTGCAATTCTTGAGGGCTCTAAGGCTTTCTCAAAAGACCTCATGAAAAAATATAATATTCCTACAGCTGCCTATGAAGTATTCACGGATGCTGCTTCCGCACTGGAGTATCTTAACAGTGCGAAACTTCCGATAGTACTTAAGGCAGACGGACTTGCGCTGGGAAAAGGTGTTCTTATCTGCAATACACTTGATGAAGCCAGAAATGGTATCAAGGAGATCATGCTCGATAAGAAATTCGGAACAGCAGGAAATAAAGTTGTTATCGAAGAGTTCATGACCGGACGTGAGGTTTCGGTTCTTACATATTGCGATGGAAAGACTGTTAAGGTAATGTCCAGTGCCCAGGATCATAAGAGGGCAGGAGACGGAGATACAGGTCTCAATACCGGCGGAATGGGAACTTTTTCACCTTCACCTTTTTATACGAAGAAAGTTGCTGATTTCTGCAAGAAAAATATTTTCCAGCCTACGGTAGATGCAATGAGAGCAGAAGGCAGAGAATTCAAAGGTGTAATTTTCTTTGGACTTATGCTGACTGAGGACGGACCTAAGGTTCTTGAATATAATGCACGTTTTGGAGATCCTGAAGCTCAGGTAGTGCTTCCTAGGATGAAAAATGATATTATAGAAGTGATGGAAGCATGTATAGACGGCAAGCTTGGAAAAATCAAACTTGAGTTTGAAGACAATGCAGCTGTTTGTGTAGTATTAGCCTCTGAAGGATATCCTGTTTCATATACTAAGGGGCATGTTATAGAAGGACTTGATAAGTTTAAGGCAGAAGAAGGCTATTACTGTTTCCATGCAGGTACCAGAAAGAGTTCAAAGGGAATTGTTACAAATGGAGGCAGAGTACTTGGCGTTACAGCAAAGGGACCGAATTTAAGACAGGCAAGAGCAAATGCATACGAGGCAGTTAACTGGGTTAACTTTGAAAATAAGTACTTCCGCAAAGATATTGGTAAGGCTATTGATGAAGCTTGATTGACATATTGTGCGAGGAGGGGTAGATATGAATGCTGACGATCTCTTTAATGATTATTACCACAAACCTGAGAAGTGTGATGATTGTGAAGTGATGCTGAATTTTTCCGGATTGGGGGAATATACATGTCCCAAATGCGGAAAAAAGTATTATGATGATTATGGAATCGTCAGAAATTACCTCGACCAGCACAAGCAGGCCACGGTAACACAGATATCGATGGATACCGGTGTAAAAGAAAATGAGGTTACCAGGATGCTTCGGGAAGAAAGACTTGAAGTGTCAAGTGATTCGAAATCATTCTTAAACTGTGAGGCCTGCGGAAAACCGATAAGAAGCGGCAGATATTGTCCTGAGTGTGCTAAGATAGCTAAGGCAGCCAAGGAAAAGAAAAAGAAGGAAAGAGATTTCCTTGACAGGAAAGAACTTATCCATGGTCTTGGCAAAGCAATGTCAGAGGATGATGGTAAAAGAAGATTTGATAGATAGTAGTTTTACCGGGATCGGATACATATGTCTGGAGGCAGTATTTGGTTCTTAAGTTAAAATATTTAATTAAGTGAGAGGATATCATGAAGAAAACATCAGCTCTTAAGAAGGCAGCGTTGTCGTTTTTGACGGCAGTCTTCATTATGAATTCTGCGTTGGGAACGGCTGTATATGCAGAAGAGGCTGCAGAGGATGCGGCAGCTGCAGAAGAAACGGCAGCAGAAGGTGAAACAGAAGGCGAGGAGTCGGCAGAGGGAAGCGAAGGCGAAACAACATCTGATGGTGTTACGCCAAGTTCCATAGCAACGAATATCGACGGAAAATTTCTTGCGCTTACATTTCCGGACAGTGAAGTTCCCACGGGATTCAGTACTTTCACGGTTGATTACTCGGGTGAAACTGTAGAACTGGCACAGAGGGTGACTAAAAGTGCAACCTTAGGTGCAGAGGGACTTACGGTAACTCTTGCGTATCTTACTGACGCAGACGGATCTAACGGAGAATTTTATTTATGCGATACAACAAATAATGCTACGATGTCGGATATGATCAAAATTGACGGCATGAATGGTCATTATATAATTGTTCTTGATCCGGGCGATAATGTTGTAGGTCCTGACGGTTTTAAGAAAAAAGACTTAAAATGGGGTTCTAAGGCTGCAACAGCATGGTCTTTGCCGGATGAAGTCTCAACTGAAGAAGAATCTGAGGATTCAGAAGACTCTGAGGATAAAGATAAAGAGGATTCAAAGGATGAAGAAAAATCGGATGAAGAGGCTTCACTTTTCAACCTTCAGACAGTCTATGCAGCAGATGACATTCTGAGTGCAGGGGCTGCAGCGGACGAAGAAAGTGCCGGCGGAGATGCGGATGCAGAAGAAACATCAGATGAAACAGCAGGAGAGGACGCTGAAGCAGCTGAGAATACACTTTCAAGTGAAGAACAGGAAGCTGCTATGCTTGCGCTTGAAGAGCTGAATCATACAAATGCATCAGGTCTTATAGCACCGACAACTGATGAATTTTGCCTTCTCTATGCAGTTGATGATATGGGAAATCTTGGATTTTTCCTTTATGATATCGAGTATCAGACATATCAGAGATATGTAGATGTTCCGCATGGGGAAACAGATACTACAAAAAAATATCGTTCTCTTTCAAGAACGAGACTCTTTATAATAATTATTCTTGTTGTTATAATAGTTATACTTGCTTTTGTGCTTATTAACTTTATGCTTGGCGGAAGAGGAGCAGAAAGAAGCCCTGAAACTGTCAGACCTGCAAAGAAAAAGAAGCGCAGGAAATCTGAAGATGACGAAGACGACGATGATATGCGTGCTATCAGAGAGCGTGTTGTAAAGAAAGAAAAGGCAAGGCTCAGAGGTAATGGAGTAGGTTATCTGAGTGAAAGAGAGAGAGCACGTGACTATGAGGATAATCGTTATCCGGATAATGACGATGATGAGGATAACGATGATGGAATGCCGATAGAGAGGAACAGGGCTGCTGAAGATGTTGACTGGGAAAACATGGAAATAACAGCAGGCTTACCTTCAAAAGAGATCAACAAAAAAGCATCATCAAAGAGCAGACATTCAGAAAGAGTAGTGGATGATGATTTCGATGATGATTATGAGCCTAGACCGAGAAAGCCACAGACAAAGAAGAAGGACTATGACTTTGATGAAGATTTCGATTTTGAGTTCCTTGATATAAAAAAATAAAAGGCAGCTGAAAAAAGGAGATGCATGGACTACACTGAAAAGGCATTGCGTGTGCTTGATCTCGCAAAGAGAAGTGCACGTGAGATGAATCAGAATTACGTTGGAACCGAGCATATTCTCATTGGATTGATCCGTGAGGGCTCGGGAGTTGCGGCAGTTGTTCTTGAGGAAAATAATGTTCATGAAAAACAGATCCTGGAGCTGGTAGAACAGCTTATAGCCCCGGGTACCGATGTCGTTCTGAAAGAACATGACGGACTGACTCCGAGAGCAGAGAAGATTCTGGAACTCTCGGAGGAAACTGCAAAAAGATTTGAAAGTGACAAGATCGGAACAGAGCATATACTGCTTGCCCTTATTCGTGAGGGAGACAGTGTAGGAGTCAGACTTCTGAATACTCTGAATATAAATATTATGAAGTTATATTCCGATACACTTCAGGCAATGGGAGAGAACCCCAATATTGCAAGGGAAGATTTAAAAACAACCAGACAGTCACGTTCTAACGGAGGCAGTTCTACGCCGATGCTGGATAAATATAGTCGCGACCTGACTGAACTTGCAAGAGAGGGACGACTTGATCCGGTCATAGGCAGAAACGATGAGATAATGAGGGTAGTTCAGATACTTTCCAGAAGAACTAAGAACAATCCATGTCTCGTCGGGGAACCCGGTGTAGGTAAAACAGCAATAGCAGAAGGACTCGCTGTACGTATTGTAGAGGGAAATGTTCCGAAGACAATAGAGAACAAAAGGGTGGTTTCTCTTGATATGTCGGGCATGGTAGCCGGAAGTAAGTACAGAGGCGAATTCGAAGAAAGAATAAAAAAGACCATTAATGAAGTTATCAGTGATGGCAATATCCTTCTCTTTATGGACGAGATACATACTCTTATAGGCGCAGGAGGAGCGGAAGGCGCTATCGATGCCTCCAATATCCTCAAGCCCTCTCTTGCGAGAGGTGAGCTGCAGCTGATCGGAGCAACAACTCATGAAGAGTATAGGAAATATATAGAAAAAGATGCGGCTCTTGAGAGACGTTTTCAGAAGGTAACAGTCGAGGAGCCTTCTGAAGAAGAGGCAATCAGCATTCTTATGGGAATTAAGGACCGCTATGAGGAGCACCATGGCATAACTATTTCAGCTGAAGCGGTTGAAGCATCTGTAAGACTTTCCTCAAGATACATAAATGAGCGTTTTCTGCCGGACAAGGCTATTGATGTAATGGATGAGGCGGCAAGCCGCTTAAGGATAGAGAATCTCAGTGTTCCTCCGGCAGCTGCTGAACTTCGTAAGCAGATAGAAGAGATGGAGCTTTCCAAGGAAAGAGCCATAAAGGACGGAGACTTTGTAACAGCCCGTGAAATCAGGCTTGAACAGGAAAAGCTCAGATCAAAGAGCGAAAGTCTCGAAAAGAGATATAAGAAAAAGAGAGATAATAAGTCACTGGTACTTGGTGCAGATTCGATAGCGGATGTTGTTTCTACATGGACAAAGATTCCTATAGGAAAACTTACCGAGAAGGAAAATGACAGGCTTATGAAGCTTGAGAAGATCCTTCATAAGAGAGTCATAGCTCAGGATGAGGCAGTAACAGCAGTTGCTAAGGCAATCAGACGAGGAAGAGTAGGACTTAAGGATCCGAAGAGACCTGTAGGATCATTCCTTTTCTTAGGACCGACAGGTGTAGGAAAGACAGAACTTTCAAAGACACTTGCTGAGGCCATGTTTGGATCAGAAAATTCCCTGATAAGGGTTGATATGTCTGAATTTATGGAATCTCACTCAGTTGCCAAAATGATAGGCTCACCGCCGGGATATGTAGGTCATGATGAAGGCGGACAGCTTGCTGAGAAGGTTAGACGTAATCCTTATTCGGTTGTTCTCTTTGATGAGATTGAAAAGGCTCATCCGGACGTTTTCAATGTTCTTCTTCAGGTTCTTGATGATGGACATATTACGGATTCAAAGGGCAGGAAGGTAAGCTTTAAGAATTCGATCATTATAATGACAAGTAATGCCGGAGCACAGGCAATAGTTGAGCCAAAACATCTGGGATTTGGTACGGAATACAGTAAGGAAAATGAATATAAAGACATGAAGGACAATGTCATGAATGAGGTCAAGCGTATATTTAAGCCTGAATTCATAAACCGAATTGATGACATTATAGTGTTCCGCCAGCTTAATAAAGATGACATGAAAGATATAGTCACATTGTTGTCGAAGGAGCTTATTGACAGAGCAAAAGACCAGATGGGTATAGAATTAAAAATTTCTGCAAAGGTTAAGGAGCATATCATAGATAAAGGTTCGGACTCAAAATATGGAGCAAGACCTTTAAGACGTGCAATACAGAATATGATAGAGGATCCGCTTGCAGAGGAGCTTCTTTCCGGACGCTGTAAGGCGGGGGATAAGGTTAAACTATCCCTGAAAGATGAAAAAATAATCTTCAAAACGGAGCAGTAAGCAATATAAAGTCATTTTATGCAGTAAACAGGAGGAAACAAAATGTCAGCAGTAAAGGAATTGCTACGCAGTGAGGCAAATGGTTTTATCAGCTTTGGTGATCACAGCCTTGACAAAAAGGCTAAGAAAGAGGACTTTGAGCATTCCGGTGATCTTTACAAAGTAAAGACATTTAAGGAAATGACAAAGCTTGAAAAAAACGGAATGTTTGTCTATGAATCGGTTCCGGGAACCAGCGTAAACAATTTCGAGGAGACAGAAAACGGTGTTTCATTTGAAGTAGAGGGTGATGAGGATGCTCAGATCACTATCGGTCTTGCTGATGAAACAGAGTATGAAGTATTTGTCGGCGGAGAGACCGCAGGCAAGATGAAGACAAATCTTGGTGGAAAGCTTTCTGTTAGCGTAGAACTCGCAGGAGCAGGACAGGTAAAAGTAGAAGTCAGAAAAGCATGAAGAAAAAAACAGCATTTTTTTGTCAGAACTGTGGCTATGAATCACCTAAATGGATGGGACAGTGCCCGGTCTGTCATGAATGGAACTGTATGGTGGAAGAGACCATACAGGCAAAAGGAACTGACAAACGCAGTGCCGCGGCAATTAGCCGCGGCACTGTTCGCCCAAGGGCAATATCTGAAATAGAGATGATATCCGAGGATAAGATCTCCAGCGGCATAACGGAACTCGACAGAGTACTTGGGGGCGGAATAGTAAAGGGATCTATGCTCTTAGTGGGCGGAGATCCGGGAATAGGTAAATCAACGCTGCTTTTGCAGGTGTGCAGAAATGTCAGCAACTCAGGGCATGAAATACTTTATGTTTCCGGAGAGGAATCCCTAAAACAGATAAAGATGAGAGCCGTACGTCTCGGTGAGTTCAGTGACTCATTAAAACTTCTTTCAGAGACAAATCTTGATACGGTCTCAGACATTATCATGGACAGCAAGCCTGAAATGGTCGTAATAGATTCAATTCAGACCATGTTTAATGAAAATGTACAGGCAGCCCCCGGATCGGTTTCACAGGTAAGAGAAACGACAGGAGTGCTGATGAGGATAGCCAAGACAATGGGCATCAGCATTTTTATAATCGGTCATGTGACTAAAGAAGGCGCTGTTGCCGGCCCAAGAGTCCTTGAACATATGGTGGATACAGTTCTCTATTTTGAGGGTGATGCCAAGGGAAGCTATAGGGTTTTAAGAGGTGTTAAGAACAGGTTTGGCTCCACGGATGAGATAGGCGTATTTGAGATGGACGAAGGTGGATTAAAAGAAGTTAAAAATCCATCGGAATTTATGCTTTCCGGAAGACCGGAGGATGCTTCAGGAAGCGTGGTTACATGTTGTATAGAGGGAACAAGGCCTTTACTTATAGAAATACAGTCACTTGTCTGTGATACGAGCTTTGGTTTTCCGAGGAGACAGGCAAACGGAACAGATTATAACAGAGTAAATCTGCTTATGGCAGTTCTCGAAAAAAGAGCTGGAATGAGGCTTGCAAATTCTGATGCCTATGTGAATATAGCGGGAGGTATCAAGGTGAATGAGCCTGCACTGGATCTTGGCATAGTTATGGCGATAGCCTCTTCGTTCAGAAACAGACCCATAGACAGCAAGCTCATATGCTTTGGAGAAGTTGGTCTTTCGGG
>JAIKZC010000272.1 GCA_024682575.1 Lachnospiraceae bacterium
GGGATTTTTTTTGGCAGTGATTTTTTACTAAAAATAATCACGTCAAATTGTCAGAGATGCCGAAATGTCAAAAATTAAGGTGTAAATCATTGACTTATTTTTCCGACAGATTAAATTAAAAAGTATTATGGCTCAAAAAAATACACAGAAGAATAGGAGAATGGGATATGAACAAGATGAACAATATGCCGGAAATGAAGATCGGTATCGTGGCAGTAAGCCGTGACTGCTTCCCGGCAGAACTTTCAAAAATACGTCGTGAAGCTTTGGTAAAAGCTTATGGGGAAAAATATAATAAAAATGATATTTATGAGTGCCCGATAACTATCATCGAGAGCGAGACTGATATGGTCGCAGCGCTGGAAGATGTAAAGAAAAATGAATGTAATGCCCTTTGCATATACCTTGGCAATTTCGGACCTGAAATTTCAGAAACTCTTCTTGCAAAGCACTTTGACGGTCCTAAGATGTTCTGTGCGGCAGCTGAGGAAAAACAGGCCGGTCTTCTTGACAGCCGTGGCGATGCATATTGCGGAATGCTCAATGCAAGCTACAATCTTGCACTTAGAAATGTAAGGGCTTATATTCCGGAGTATCCGGTAGGCGATGCTGAAGATTGCGCAGACATGATACATGAATTTCTGCCTGTGGCAAGAGCTGTTTATGCGCTTCAGAATCTGAAGATCATTTCTTTCGGACCGCGTCCGATGAATTTCCTTGCCTGCAATGCACCTATAAAGCAGCTTTATAACCTTGGAATTGAAATAGAGGAAAATTCTGAGCTGGATCTTTTTGAATCCTTTAAGAACCACGAGGGTGATGAGCGTATCCCAGAAGTTGTAGAGGATATGAAGAGAGACCTTGGCAGCGGAAATAAGATTCCGGAAGTTCTGCCAAAGCTTGCACAGTATGAGCTTACACTTAAAGACTGGATCGAGAAGCATAAAGGATACAGAAAATTTGTTACCCTTACAACAAAATGCTGGCCGGCATTCCAGACACAGTTCGGTTTTGTACCCTGCTATGTAAACAGCCGTCTTGCAGCTCAGGGAATACCTGTATCCTGTGAGGTAGATATTTACGGAACACTTTCCGAGTATATCGGCGAACTTGTATCAGATGATGCTGTAACACTTCTTGATATAAATAATTCTGTACCGAAGGATATGTATGCTGAAAGCATTAAGGATAAATTTGACTATAAGCATACCGATACCTTCATGGGATTCCATTGCGGAAATACCTGCAGCTCAAAGCTTGCATTCCATGAGATGAAATATCAGAAGATCATGGCTTCAACACTTCCGAGAGAAGTTACCAACGGAACTATCGAGGGAGATATCATTCCCGGAGATATCACATTCTACAGACTTCAGGGTACTGCAGAGGGCGGCTTAAGAGCCTATATCGCAGAGGGAGAAGTTCTTCCGGTTGCTACTAAATCCTTTGGCTCGATAGGTGTATTTGCAATAAAAGAAATGGGTAGATTCTACAGACATGTTCTTATAGAGAAAAACTTCCCTCATCATGGTGCGGTTGCATTCGGTAAACAGGGTAAGCTTTTATTCGAAGTATTTAAATATATAGGCGTAGAGCAGAGCGAGATCGGTTATAACCAGCCTGCCGGCGTGAGATATCCGAGCGAGAATCCCTGGGCATGATGCACTTAGAGTGAAATGAGCTCTGGGGGTGTTGCTTCTGGGCGAAATGAGCTCTGGGGACGTACTTTAGGGATCATTTTGCAAAGACAAAATGATCCCTAAAGTACGTCCCCAGAGCTCATTTCGCATAAAAAAATAAAAAACTCTTGCAATTTAGAAATGTATATTGTATACTAACAAAGCGCGATGCGTTTCAGCCAAATATTATTCCGGGATGCGGAATGGAGGTTGACATAACGTAGAGTTAAAAAATAAAATTTCAATTTCAGATATTAAAATCAAATCATAAGTCTTCAATTCAGAAGGCATACTCCTAAATTAAAATTATTAGATTTATTGTAAACAGATGTGACAATGTTGTTTTATATTTTTGGGATTTTTATAGAACAGCATAAAGAAAAACTTTTTTACATTTAACACTTAGTCAAATACAAAAAGAGCAGTTTTTGAAAAATTGCAAGTGTCCGATATTTGAAACGCATCGTGCAAAAGGATATACCACTGACAACCGTACAGTAATTATTTATGACATTTCCGAAAGGCGCCCCAATTGCCATTTTATGAAGAAAATGTTGTTCATGACTGTACGGCTGTTTTTGATTTAAATCAAAAAAATATGACAAAAAAATATCTATTCTTTATTATAGAACTCTATCTATGCTATATTGGATTTAACAGGAGAAGGGCAGTTATTTTTTGTGGATTTTGAGTGATTTTCACTTAAATTAAAGGGAGGGTAAAAAATAAAAATGGAGTTCTCAAATTATAACTCAAAGGGGCCGGGAAATGATGAGGCAAGACTGAATTATCTTTCACTTCTTGCATACAGATATCCGAACCGCCGCTCGGTAGTTACCGAGATAATAAATCTTCAGGCAATTCTTAATCTGCCAAAGGGGACAGAGCATTTCATGAGCGACCCCCATGGCGAGTATGACGCATTCAGGCATATTATAAATAACTGTTCCGGAGTAATTAAGG
Organism: Lachnospiraceae bacterium; assembly: GCA_024682575.1. Taxonomy (GTDB): domain Bacteria; phylum Bacillota; class Clostridia; order Lachnospirales; family Lachnospiraceae; genus NK4A144. Next base: position 2,643 of record JAIKZC010000272.1, read on the forward strand.
AAAAAGTAGATCAGGTTCTTGGAGAAAGTCTTACGTCTGCCGAGCAGGCACAGTTCTGTACGCTTATATATTATCCAAAGGAGAAACTTTCACAGCTTAAGGCAGAGGGTGGAGTTTCTGAGCTGTGGTATAAAAATACTCTGGAAAAACTGATAGCACTTGCACAGTTTCTTACTTCGAAATATACACGTTCAAAGGTAAGAAAAGCTATGCCGAAAGAGTATGCATATATACTTGACGAGCTTCTTCATGCGCAGCAGGATGAGGACAATAACCGCCAGCGCTACCATAAAAGGATCATAGATTCTATAATAGACACCGGAAGCTGCGACGATTTTATATATTCACTCTGCGCGTTAATAAAAAGGCTTGCAGTCGACAGGATACATATAATAGGTGATTTCTTTGACAGGGGTTCCCATGCTGACAGGATCCTGGATCTTTTAAGCGATTATCATTCTATAGATATTCAGTGGGGAAATCATGATATTCTCTGGATGGGAGCAGGCTGCGGCTCTTTGATCTGCATAGCGGGTGTAATAAGGAGCGGTATCAGATATAAGACCCTTGAGATACTCGAAAGCGGATATGGAATTTCACTTAGGGCGCTTGCCATGTTTGCGGAGAAGACCTATAAAAAAGATGACGGTGTTGAACCGCTCATGAAGGCTGCAAACGTATTGCTTTTTAAGCTTGAGGGACAGTTAATAGCGCGTCATCCGGAATTTGACATGCGTGGGAGACTCCTTCTTGATAAGGTTGACATAAAAAATAAGACTGTGGAGATCGACGGTAAAAATTATGAGATGAACACGGTTGATTTCCCAACGGTCGATCCCAAAGATCCCTATAAACTTACGGACGAAGAAAACCAGATAATGCAGGGGCTCTATAATGCTTTTGTTAACAGCGAAAGACTCAGGCGTCATATAGACTTTCTTTATTCAAAGGGTTCCATGTATAAATGCTGTAATGGAAATCTCCTTTTCCACGGATGCATACCGCTTGATAAAAATGGAAATATGGATCCGATGAACTGTGACGGAAAGCTGCTGCAGGGAAAACCCTATATAGAATTCTGTGATATGAAAGCCCGTGACGCCTGGAACGAGGGTGATGAGAACAGTCTTGACTGGATGTGGTACCTCTGGTGCGGCTTAAAATCTCCGCTTTCCGGACGTGTGGTAAAGACCTTTGAACGTTCTTATCTCACAGATAAAACAACCTGGAAAGAACCTAGAAATCCTTATTTTACTTATTATGGAGATGAGCGTTATGCATTGATGATCTTGCATGAATTCGGACTTTATTCAGACAGAAGTCATATAATCAACGGTCACACGCCTGTACATGTGAGCAATGGTGAATCTCCGATAAGAGCCAACGGACGTGTACTGGTCATAGACGGAGGCTTCTGCAAGGCATATCAGAAAACCACCGGAATTGCAGGCTATACACTTATATTTAATTCTCACGGAATGAGGATCAAGGCGCATCAGCCCTTTGTGAGCCTTGAAACAGCACTCAATGAAAATGCAGATATTAACTCGGATACAAATGTTGTTGAAACAGAATCTAAAAGAGTGATGGTTGCAGACATTGATGACGGCGACTCCATAAGGCGCATGATAGCTGATCTGAGGGAACTTCTGGACGCATACAGAGAGGGAAGGATCCAGGAATCTAAATAAAAATTAAAGATAAAAAACACGATTTGGCAACATTTTTTGTTTATACTATTCACAACTCGCTGTCTTTAGGGTAAAGTTAACTAGGCAGAGACAGCGGGCTGTGAATTTTTTATTTTAAGAAATCATGATGGCCGTTGTTTTATAAAACCAGAGTTTTAGGAGGGAAAATCATTTTGAAATCAAAAGTAAGATATGAAGTGTTCTTAATAATAACCTATATGGTTATGGTGGGGGTATTTCTCTGCCTCACATTTTTGGGAAGCTCAACACCGAGCATTTCCAACGTAATAGTAAATGCCGCAATGTTTATAATCGTTGGACTGATCTTTCTTTATTCTGTACAGAACAGTCTCACACCTACGGCCGCAGCTACAGTTGATCTTGGCAGGGCGAAAGATAAGATAGAGAAAGATGCCGTTGCAAGTCAGGGATACCTTTTCAGACATTATGAGGAGCAGAGAGAGGTGCTGTTCTCAGACAAAAACCTTACCAGAAGATATACTGATTATCTCAAGGAAGTTGAGAGAGTCAGCCGTAATGACAAGGCATACTATAAGACAAATATCGATGAATATATAAATTATGACCTTGTTGACAGTATCGTTCACAGAAATATATTAAACCAGATCCCCGGAGTCATGACAGGTCTTGGAATCCTTGGTACATTCATCGGACTTTCACTCGGACTTCAGAGCTTCAATACAGGATCCACAGCTGAGATAACCGGAAGTATCGAACCTCTTATGGATGGTATAAAGGTTGCTTTCCACACTTCAATTTATGGAATGATCTTTTCGCTTGTTTATAACTATGTATTAAAGCGCAGAATTGATGATGCTGAAAGTGCAGTAAAAGATTTCCTTAATGCTTATAAGAAATATGTACTTCCGGATACCGGAAGTGAGGGATTTAACCGCATGATAGAGCTCCAGAAGAGAGAGTATGATGCGCTTAAGTCTATGAGCGAATCAGTTGGCGAAGGACTTTCAGAGAATTTAAGCTATGAATTCGATCGTTTCAACAAGAATATTGCAGATTTTGCCAATATGGCAACAAAGAACCAGATGGATGCAATGTCCATGGTAGTCGACAATTTCATCAAGCAGATGAATGCATCGCTTGAGCACAGTTTTACAAAGCTTGGTCAGACTGTAAATCAGGCATATGTTTCACAGCAGGAAAATGCAAGACAGATGAATGAGATCCTTGCAAAGACCGGAAATGCTTCTGAAAATCTCGATGAGATCGAAAGACGTACTGCAAATCTTCTTGGTGCCCTTGGAAGCTATGTAGAAGATGTCAAGCATGTTCAGGAAGGAATCAGTGCCGACACTGCTGTAATGGCAAGATATATCGATAAGCAGAATCTTCTTATAGAAAAGCTAAATGCAAGCGTAGAGCAGATGCCTAAGCGTATAGATGAATCAATGCGCCTCGTAAATGACAATATGGTTGAGATAAGCCAGGATTACAACAGAAACTTAAGCAGGGCATCTAAAGCAGCCGAAGCTTTGACAGAAGCTATGGAAACTCAGAAGAGGCGGGGGTGATGCTTTATGTTTAGGAGAAAACAGGACGAGGAAACGAGCTACTGGCTTTCCTATTCGGATATGATGGCCGGACTTCTTCTCTGCTTCGTGCTCATAATCTCGCTCACCATGCTGAGGGCAAAGGTTCAGTACGATGAGAAAGAAACACAGCTCGCAGGTAAGGAAGACGAACTTAATGCCCAGAGCGTAGAACTTGTAAATCAGCAGAAAAAACTCTCACTTCAGTCAGATGAGCTTGAAGCCCAGAAAAATAAGCTCATTGCGCAGGAAGAAAAGCTTATGAGCCAGGAAGAGACCTTAAATGAGCAGGATCAGCTCTTAGGAGAGCTCCAGGCACTTTTAGATGAGCAGGAGGCAAAGCTTCAGGATATAATCGGTGTCAGAAAAGAGCTTATAGAAAAGCTTAAAGACGAGTTTGAAAATTCGGATCTTTCGATAACTGTAGATGAGACTACAGGAGATATAACCTTTGATTCAAGTATCCTTTTTGATTACAACAAATCAACGCTCATAGATTCGGGACAGGAATTACTTTCATCTTTCCTTCCAAGATATATCGATATCCTTTTGAGCGATGAGTACAAAGATTATATTTCCGAGGTTGATATCGTAGGTCATACCGATACTGACGGAACCTATCTTTTTAACCTCGATCTTTCACAGGCGAGAGCCTATAACGTAGCTCAGTACTTCATGTCAGAGGATAATGATATCTTATCTGATTCGGAGCGTGAAAAGCTTCAGGAAGTACTTACTACCTCAGGAAAATCCTACAGTTCACCGGTCTATAACGATGACGGTTCTGTAAACATGGAGGCGTCAAGACGAGTAGAGATTTCCTTCAGACTTAAGGATGAGGAAATGGTCAAGGAAATGATCGAAGTTTTAAGTGCTTCAAAAGAAGAAGCGGAGCAGGCAGCCGAGTCAGCTGATACAGATAATTCAGAAAATACTGAGGAAGTCGTAGAAACAGAAGATTAATATGAAGCCCTGAAATGCAGTTTTGTATTTCAGGGTTTTTCTTTTTTTCAGATCAAAAAAATTTTTGAAATTCTTCGAATTTTTTATAGATTTTTATTGATAAGGGATAATTCCTATGATAATATACGCGTGTGTGTTTGTATTTTTTTTAATGCAAAGAAAGGGAAAAAGGTATGAAAGGAAAAGGGAGAAGCATTTTGGCGATGCTTTTACTTATGTCGCTCATTTTGGGCAATTGTATGCAGGTAACTGCTGCGGACACAATTATTGATATCGTCGGACAGGAAAACAATTCAACCGCTTCAGTGACTGTTTCGGGAAATGTTTCTGTTCAGCAGATGAATCTGAATGGATTAAAAACACCGGATGGTCAGGATGCATCTTTGACAGTGACTTATACTAATAATGTAAGCTATTCGTCAAAAAAACATGTTGAATCAAACGCGAAGGAATCAAAGAAAACAAGCTCTGATATCAATGTTTCATTAAGCGGAAACATATTATCATACGGAGAGCCGTCTTACGCTTACAGAAATAATAAGAACGTAGACATTAAAGGCAATCGTGGAGCGTATTTTTATTTACAATATAAAAATAATAAGGGCAAATCTACAACAGAGAAAAAATTTCTGTCGGACTTAAACAAATCTCTCAAGAAGACAGAAAACAGACTTGCATTTACGGTAAGTCCCAGAGATCTATCCGATGCGGAGTTGACTGTAAAGACTAATAAGAAGTCAACAAAGATTAAAAAAGTTATTTTAAAAGACAATTCTAAAAATATTAAGATACCCAAAAGACAGTACAAATACACATTTAATGAAAACGGTTATTATGTAATAAATTTCTCGGGAAATTATACAGGTACATATTCCAACGATCCAAGTTATGCAGCTTATACAGTGACCTTTGAAACTAACGGAGGAAGCAGTATAGCCGATCAGAAGGTAAAAAAGGGCGGATGTGTTGTAAGACCTTCAGATCCTACGATGGAGGGATATTCCTTTGTTAACTGGTACAAAGAAAATTCGCTGGAAAACGAATTTGACTTTTCAACAGTAATAGAGGGAAATATAACACTTTATGCCGGATGGATAAAGGATGCCGATGGCGATCATGTAGCTGCGTGGGTAGAAGAAGCACTCGGCTCTTCTGATTCTGAAAAGGATTCTGATGGTGATGGTATTGATGATTATACTGAAATATATCTCATTGGCTCAGATCCTACAGTTTATGACAGCTATCAGGACAAAGACGGTGATGGCTTATCCAATTATGATGAAATAATTACATATAATACGGATGCATCTCTTGCTGATACCGATGGTGATGGACTCAGTGATTATGAAGAGATTTATATCTATGAAACGGATCCTCTCGATAAGGATACCGATGGTGATAAGCTTAGCGATGGTGATGAAGTACGCTTTGGCTCTGATCCAAAGACTGCAGATAAGATAGAAGATGTTACTCAGTCATTAGATATTGAGGAGTCAATTACAGAAGATAATGATGCGCTTCCCTCAGTGAGCGGAAATATTTCATCGATCATGAGTGAGCATGTCAGTGTTAAAGAGGATAACTCAGAAAAAATCACAAATAACAGGGCAATAATCGGAAAGGCGATAGAGTTAAGTTCGGATTTATCAGATGAGCTTACTCTGGGATTTGAACTTAAAAGGGATGTGGAATATCCTGAGATAATGCAGTATTCCGACGAAGATGGATGGACATCGTTAGATGCTGAGGAAAATGACGGTATCATATCGGCAAAGGTAAATGGAAGTGGTATTTATTGTGTAATGGATATCGAAAGCCTTCTCAATATGCTGGATGTTGATGTTGATTCTTATTATAAGGAAATAACAGGTGAAGACGACGAGACAGAGCTGGATATATCATCATCTGAAGATGAAGTAGATGAAGACAGCAGCAGAAGTGAGAACAGCAGAACGGTCTCTTCGGATGATGCAAACGGAAATGATGCTGAAGGCAAGGCAGAGATCAGTGATGAGAGCAAAAAGATAATAGATGAGTTTGAGAATGCAGAGACAAAGCTTGATGTGCAGTCTGAATCCAAGGGACAGGCTGATATAGTGTTTGTTGTTGATACGACCGGTTCTATGGGTGGCTGCATTTCAAACGTTGCAGATAATATTATTGCCTTCACAAAGAAGCTTTCAACAGAATATTCTGTTAATGTCAATTACAGCCTTATTTCATATAAGGATATAACCTGTGACGGAACTGACAGTACTGAGGTAGTAAAGAACGGAAGCTCAAACTGGTATACAAATCCGGCTGATTATATGAAGACAATCGCTGATCTTCGTGTATACGGTGGCGGAGATACCCCTGAAACAGCTATTGACGGACTTGAGAAAGCCAGAAATCTTGATTTCAGAACAGCATCTAAAAAATTCGTAATCCTTGTTACAGATGCTGGTTATAAAACAAATAATAACTATGGAATTGAATCCATGGATGATGAAATAAAGCTCATGGAGAAAAGCGGAATCATCGTTTCAGTAATTGCTCCTAACTATCAGAAAGATGGATATCAGGATCTATTTGAGAAGACAAAGGGTGTATTTGCTGATGTATACGGAGATTTCAGTGAAGAGTTAATGAAGCTTATAGACCTTATCGGTACAGAGGTTAGCGGAAACTGGATACTTCTCAGTGATCTGCAGTATGTTAATCTGAAAAATCCTCTTGCGGAGGGCAGCGGAGATACTGATGGGGATGGAATTGACGACATCGATGAGCTGGGAACTTCGATGGAATATAATCTGAATTCTTATATAAAAAAGGATTTGGAAAAGAAAGGTGTTCCTGAGGAACTCATCGAAAAATATTTCAAAACCTCCGATGGAAATAAGGTTAAGGTTTATACATATAAAAGCAATCCTGTATTAAAGGATACTGATTTTGATGGTATAGGTGATAAAGAGGATGAAAATCCGAAATATAATATTTTTACGGGAAGTATGCATGGATTTTATGATATAAATACTGCATCGTACACCATGGATTTCAGGGAGTTTTTCGATTCGTCCAGTGAATTTAGTCCGGCGCTTTCCAAGACATCACTGATAATGGCAAATAATATTTATGAGGGCAGTTCATATAAATACTTTGCCAAGGAAAAGATAGATAATATAAGAGATCTTTTGGAAAAACATGGATTTGAGAACGTTGTAGATTATAAGCTGGATACCGATTTTACGGATGATGATATTTCTGAAGTTGCCATCGGTTATCATGATGTCGAATATAACGGCAGAAATCTGAGGATAATAGCTGCTGTCATCCGCGGAACAAATGGTACCGTAAAAGAGTGGAGCAGCAACTTTGACATGGGAGATCCTTCAGATTATGATGAAGAGGCATGGGATGATCATTCAATGCACAGAGGTTTCTATGTGACCGAGGAAAGAATAAGGTCTTATCTTAATGATTATACTTCAGGCATGGAAGACGATCATTCACTTGTTTACTGGGTAACCGGTCATTCACGTGGAGCAGCACTTGCAAATATTTTATCTGCTGAGCTTATAAATGATGGAAATAATGTATTCGCATATACATTTGCAACACCTTCAACAACTATAAGCAGAAGCAAAACTGATTCGAAATATGACTCTATCTTCAATTTTGCAAATACAGGAGATCTTGTTACCGGTGTTCCTCTTGAACAGTGGTCATTCGGAAGATTTGGCAAAACTATTGAGTTAAATATCAGCGAGAAAGAGTTGGAGAACAGATGGTGTAAATGGACAGACCAGACAAGCTATGATGCTATGAATGCACACCTGCTCGAAGTTGCACTCAACAGGATAGATTCGGATTGCTGCGGTTCCTGGGCTGAACTGAGGGAAGAGGCCGGAGCACAGGATATAAATGATGAACAGTATGGCTGGCTGGATTCAAGACTGCTGCGTTACTGCACGGTAGAGGAGAGAAAATTGCTTGGAGCCCATCTTGGATGGAAGATGTATCCAAGTACAGCATTCGTGTTCCAGATATTGGCAGATTACATTTCAAATGACGGTAATAAAAATTCTGTTAAGTTAATTCCTGAATTATGGAACAGTAGATTTACTCCTGTAATTGCCCTCCTGTTAAAAGACGCTGTGTCAAATCGGGATGAGTTACCGGGAGTAGCTGATCCGATCAAGATCATGGGAGATGGTCATGCACCTGCAACCTATTATGTTCTGACGGATTATTATGCAAGAAATTACAGATGACAGATATAATTTATGAAGAAATACTTTAAGATATTTTTAATTACATTATCAATTCAGCTAGCCGGGTTTATAGGACTGGAAATAATAGACTCTGTATTTAAGAGAGGAATTCCGGCTGTGGGATGGCTTTGTATATGTCTGGTCGTTTCGACTCTGGTCGGGCTGATAGCACCACTGATAGGGTTTAGGAAGATCAGCAGTAAGATCCTTGCGATCTTGCTGCTTCCTACAAATTACACGATCATAATAATCGTACTTATATTAAGATCTGTAGTGATAAATATTTTAAAGGGAATTGAAAATCTTCCGCCAAATTTTGGCTGATAAAAAGTCAGAGGATATGATCGAGAGGCACAAAGCTTTTTGATCATATCCTCTTTTTTTCTTATTAAGACTACGGGGAATGGCTGTTGTCTATAAAATTAGTTCGTGCTATACTTCCAAAGGGTGTTTATTTATCAGACGAAATCCGCAGTAAATGCGGACTTCTGCGATAAAGTCACCTTAATATATGATATTTGGGGTTATTATTTATAAAGGAGCATTATGAAACCGGCTATAGTTGTTGTTGCATATAACAGAGACGATTCGCTCAGGAGAATATTAAGATCGATCGAGTCTGCTGTGTATGATGAAGATAATATAGAACTTATAATAAGTAT
>JAIKZC010000462.1 GCA_024682575.1 Lachnospiraceae bacterium
CCCTGCTGATTTCTCTTCATCTGCATTAAAGATCCTGTCAAATTCTTCATAGAATTTTCTGTAATCTTCAATAACGCCTTCGGTATCTGCTTCAATTTTTTCCAGATTAGATTCTCTTCCTGCCTGCTCAAGCTGCCATGCGCGCTCAGATAATTCATATGCACCGACAAGTCTGGCGGTACTCTTGAGGGCATGTACCTGTATAGTATAGTTTTTAATATCCTTTGCATCATAAGCTTCGCGCAGCATGCTTATTCGGGTATCTGCAGTATCATGGAAATTGTGACAGATAACCTCATATACATCCTCTCCGCCTGCAAGCTCTATGCCCTTTTCAGCATCGATACCCTTTATCTCAGCTATCTTCTCTATTACAGATAATGCTTCTTCATTTTCTGCTTCTGACTCTTCATCCTTTACTGCATTTGGATCAACAATCTCTATCTTTTCTTCGGGAAGATAACTCTGTACCATTGCCTCTAACTTAACTGCATCAAGCGGCTTGGAGAGATAATTTGTGTAACCCATCTTAAGGTATTCTTCTCTCGCACCTTTAACTGCATGTGCAGTAAGCACTATGATCGGTGTCTCTGCGTTTATCGGGCAGTTTGCGCGGATCGCCTTCATCGTTTCCTCACCGTTCATCTCCGGCATCATCGAATCTAAGAAAATAATATCATAAGTCTTTTCCTGTGCCATTTCAACTGCTTTTTTACCGCTGAGGCTCGTTTCTATTTTAACCTTTGTTCTCTTTAACAGATTCTCGGCAACAATAAGGTTCATCTCTACATCGTCAACGATAAGGATCTCAGCATTTGGTGCATGGAATTTTTCGTCCATTGAAGCTTCATCACATGCCTCTTCTCTTCTGGATTTGTAATCTCCTATCTTATCTAAAGATCTCACCGGCTGCATGATCACAAATGAGAAGCAAGAGCCTTCACCATAAACACTGGATACCTCCAGCTTACTTCCCATTATATCAAGAAGGTTCTTTGTAATGCTCATTCCAAGACCGGTACCTTCGATCTTTTTATTTCTCTTTTCATCAAAACGGCTATAGGGTGAGAAAAGTCTGTCTATATCCTCTTCCCTGATACCGATTCCGGTATCTTTTATACTTACTTTAAGCAGAATATTCTGCTCATCTACATTTTCATGATGCATTGAGAATGTAACAGAGCCCTTTTCCGTATATTTTACAGCATTATTCAAAATATTCAATATGATCTGAGTTATACGGACATCATCACCATAAAGTCTCTCGGGAATTTCCGGATCGATATCGAGCTTAAGCTCAAGGTTCTTGCTGTCAGCCTTTGGCTTTGTCATATTTACAAGGTCATTTACTACCGAACTCAGGCTGTATTCTCCGAGAACAAGCTCAAATTTTCCGGATTCTATTTTTGAGAAGTCCAGTATATCATTTATAAGTGAAAGCAGGTTTCTGCTGGCGCTGTGAATATCTCTGGCATAATTTCTGATAGTCTCATTTTTCGCCTCTCTCATGATCATGGTATCCATTCCTATGATCGCATTGATAGGCGTTCTTATCTCATGTGACATCGATGCCAGAAATACTGACTTCGCCTTATTTGCACTTTCTTCAGATTTAAGAGCTCTCTCAAATGCCTGTGCCTTTTCTCTCTCAAGCTTTGCAACAACCTTATCATGCTCATCCTTCTGAGTTTTTGTCATTGAACGCAGACTGAATAATACTATCGTTATGACAGTAAATACGAGCACAAGTGTGAACATGGCAAAGAAATATATCTTAAATCCATAAGTCTCATGGGTCTCCATTTCCTTATTGAATTTATAAATCTTATCAGATACAGTCCTGCCCTCTTCATTCAGAACTTCTATATGAAATTCATGAAGTCCATATGGGATTCGCTCATAATATACAGATTCCAGATCACTCTCGGCCACTTCTATTTTCTTTTCATCAACACCCGTCATATAATAACGGACATAAGGATCCATCCTGGTATAATTATTCACGCATATATTTAGTTCAAGTTTTGCTGCTCCCTTGGGGATATTTATTGTATCACTACTGAAAATAACCCTTTCTGTTCCATTCATTTTAATAGTCAGGAGTTCGGCCTTGTAATCCTTTATCCTGGATTTATAATTCTTTGTATCAAGCTCATAGACTCCATTGTTCCCTGCCATTAAAAGATGCCTGCCTTCAGCCATACAGTTCCAGGCATTGCTGGTTAGACTTCCCGGAAGCCCGTCTTTGGCATCCAACAAAGTATATTTAAGGTTTGCCTCATTAGAGATAAAGTCCTCATAATCTACGATATATACTCCTGCTCCGCCTAAAATAAAGAGTTTATCGTCATTCATAATAAGATCGTAATTATTAAAATAAGGTATGCCATTAAGTTCCCTTACGGTAAAGTTCTCATCAAGGAAACATATTCCACTTCCCGTAAGGACAAAACAACCTGTTCCTTTTTTATTCTCCACAATCCTGAGAATTACACTGGTCGTTAAACCGGATTCCGTTGATATATAACCGTCTGCATTTTCATTAGAAATGCGTAATACACCATCTCCATCAGTTCCGGCAAGTATATTACCATTGGAAAGTTCTGTAATATTAAGTACCCTTGTTGATTTTAATTCCCGTCCAAGTCTGAGTTTCTTTACTATCTCACGATCCTTAATAAAACTGAGTCCCTCATCATCAGAAATTATCAGCGAACCATCCTGTAATTCCTTTACAACTCTAACTGAACCATTCTTAAAGGACTTATCATCATCTTTCAGATAGTCCCCGAAGGCTCCATTAGCACTTACTTCTATAAGGCCGTTTTTATAACCTGCTATAACAATATTTCCCGAGTCAAGAGTTTCTATAGTCCTTATCCTGTCTTCTTTAAAAAATTCCGTGAGATTATTGCTTACGCTCACCCCAAGTTTATCATCAATAATGACAAGCCCTTCATCCGTACCGGTATATATGCGTCCATTCCATTCAATAACTGCATTTACGACTTCAGAATCTACATCAGACAATCTGAACATATCCCTGAAAACAGACTGATTCAGGGAAAGAAGTCCACAGCGTGACGACGTGAACCATATATTTCCCTGATAATCCTTAAAAATATTATCAACCGCGTTATTAAATTCTCCGGTCTCAATTTTATTTACGCTGCCATCTTCTCCTATATATCCTACTCCACTGTCTGCTGCAATATATGTAATACCGGACTTATCAAAATATAAATTATTTATGCGTTCAAAATCCCCTGTATCAATAGAATCCAAATATTCAAAACCGTTTTTGTTTACAGTAAACCTGTCTATTCTTCCTATATCAGTCCCTGCATAAAGTATTCCGTTTTTATCAAACTGGGCAGATACGAACGAATGATTATGAGGCGGATATTCCGAAACATAAACGCCTCCGGAAAAAAGCATAAGCTTTCCATTTGCACCAACTGTCACTATATTATCATGGTCGTCTGCACAGAACTTCGTCGACTTCTCAGCTTTATCTTCTATATAAAGAATCTCAAACTTCCCATTTTTATAATCAGCAAGTACTATTCCACTATCAGTTGCTATATAATAAATTCCATTGGAATCCTGAGTGATATCATTTATAGAATTCGACGGCAAGCCGTCTTTAATGGTAAAGGTTGCATACTCCGTCGCACTCTTTGCCACAGTAAGTCCGCTGCCATTTGTTCCGATCCAGAGCCAGCCCTCTTTATCCTTAAATAGAGTGTGGACACTTCTTACACCCTCCATATGCGTAAGAAGTGTAAATTTTTTTCCATTAAATCTGTAAAGTCCACCGTAGGTTCCTATCCATAAAGCACCGTCATCGGTTTCATCAATATCATTGGCACATCCGCCTGTAAGACCATTACTGCTGTTATAAAATCTTTCAACAAAATTTATCTTGTTTGAGGCTTCCGCAGACTGAATTGATAAGATTGGCAGAAGGATCGCTGTAAAAATTATGCCAAGAGATATCTTTCCTCCCAGTGCCTTTTTCAATTCATTTGCCCTTTTCTTCTTTTTGATCTTTTTTATTATCGCCTGACCTATATAATAAATCAGATTGGCTGTAAGTATATCAAGAAAAGATATGAAAAGGCTTGCAAAAAGACCGCTTATAAGGCT
>JAIKZC010000486.1 GCA_024682575.1 Lachnospiraceae bacterium
TGTCAGTCATAATAATTATAGTTTAAGTTTTGTATAAAATCACAAGCAGATAATTTTTATATACCTATTATTAGTTTTTTATTTAATACTTTACTTGGGATTAAAATTTGATACAATGAAACCAAAGACGGTCAAAAACAAAAATATTTGTCTTAAACTGCCAGTTTACAGGATTTTTCAGACTTTTATTCAAAATTCTATAAAGGCATAAAGAGGGGATACATTAATATGAATTTTTTCAATATAATTACATTAAATACTCACGTTTTATATATTATTATTGCAGTTATTGTTGGAGTTATACTTATTCGCTTAAATGACCTTATTTTTAACAAACTAGATAATAAAAAAAATAAAATCCATATAAAATTCTTCAGGCGAGTAGTTAGAGGAATTATTATAATTTTAGCTATCGTTTTTGCGATAACAGGCTTTAAGGGTCTGGATAATATATATGGTCTTTTATTCAGAAGTTCAATTCTCCTTACTGCGCTCTTAGGTATAATTGGAAAAGACATACTTCAGGATCTTCTTGCAGGTCTGATGATCAGTATTTATCATCCCTTTAACCTAAAGGATCGTGTTATTTTGTCTGATATTGACAAGCCTTGTGTTGTTGAAGACATGACCATGCGGCATGTTGTTCTCAAAACCATGGACAATATATGTTATATAATCCCAAACAGTTTAATTAATGAAAAAATAATCCTGAATTCAAGTTTTAATCATTCTAACCTCCGCGGTACTTTTATGAAATTTGAAGTTGCCTATGATACCGATGTCAGGCTTGCCATTCATATTATCCGTGAAGTTGTAAAGTATTGTCCTTACACACTTCCCAATAATGAAAAAAATAAAGATCTTGATGGCTATGGTGATGTTTATTTCATGGGATTTAATGAGAGTTCGCTGCTTCTGGAAACCACTATCTGGACTGAAAATGAGACAGATAACTTTCTTGCAGCCAGCGAAGTCAGGATCGCTGTAATTGAAGAATTTAAGAAAAATAATATCGAAATACCTTACCCTTATTTTAATATCATAAAAAAAGATCTGCATTCTGTAAAAAAAGATGCTGCACATTCACTAACTGCAGATAATGGCAGATTAAGGGATGCGTCTGACATAGGTAAACGAAATGTTAAAATAAAAACTGATAAAATTATCATTACAAATTACGATGATGATATTAATATCTGCTTTGAAAAAGTCGATAATTTTGTTTCATATTTTTCAGTTTCTAATAAAAATTCCGTCAAGATACGTCTGATAGTAGAAGAACTTTATATATTTACACGTGATCTATTCAATAAGCCGGATTGTGAATTTTGGATCTCAGGTAATTCAAACTATGTAAAAATTCATTATCTTATAAAAAATACTTTAATTGATTACTCGATAACAAAATCCTTAAAGGAACTTTCCGCTGAGAATGACATGACAATGGAATTTACCGATAAAATAAAGTATTCCGTATATTCAAGTCTAAAAAATATTGAAAAAAATATGAATTATCATGAGATATGGAGATTTAATGATGATACAACAAATACTAACAATAAAGATCTTGAAAAAATATTATTATTAGAATTATGTGATGATATACATATAAATACCAAAAACAAAGATGTTCATATAATCGCTGAAAAAATATTATAAAAAACAGGCTGTTACACTGATTGATCAGTGCAGCAGCCTGTTTTTATTCCAATTAAAGCGAATCCAGTTTATTGTCCTGATTTCCATTAAGCATATAATAATGTGTTGAAGTCGGAAGCCCCTTTGAGGAAAGCTTATTTGTAATTGTCTTTTTGGTATAAATATAAATTACTGCAAAAACCGGTACGCCAAGATACATTCCCGGAATTCCAAAAAGTCCTCCGCCAACCAGTATCGAAAACAGGACCCAGAATCCCGGAAGTCCGGTAGAACTTCCAAAAAGCTTTGGCTTTATTAAGTTACCATCACATTGCTGCAGGACTAATATTAATATTAAGAAGTACAAACATTTTATCGGTTCAGCAAGTAAGATCAAAAAAGCACTTGGTATTGCCCCCAAAAAAGGTCCAAAAAATGGTATTATATTCGTCACACCGACGATAACACTTATAAGTGTTGGAAATGGAATTCCAAGAATAAGGCAGGTTACAAAACAAAGAATTCCTATAATGGTCGAATCCACAACACTGCTCACAATATAATTCTGAAATGTAAAATTTATAAAATGCATTTCGTTTACAATATTCTTTGCTGTCTTTCTGTTGAGTATCGCAAAAAGTACCTTTCGGAATTGTCCTAAAAACATATCCTTGCTGGCAAGTA
Source organism: Lachnospiraceae bacterium (assembly GCA_024682575.1). Lineage (GTDB taxonomy): Bacteria > Bacillota > Clostridia > Lachnospirales > Lachnospiraceae > NK4A144. The sequence goes on from JAIKZC010000486.1 coordinate 2,323, forward strand.
TATAGATTGAAAGAATAAGACCTAAAATAAGATTCCTTACAAAAGATATTCCACTGGAAATACCTGTATATATTCCGGATGAGAGATTCGATATAGCCTCATTCAATTGCGGCATTGCATTCTTATTAAAAAAATCTTCTATATCTCCCGAATAGCTGGTAACAAGCTCATTGAGATCTTCATTATTCTTAAAGAGATCATCCACAAAATCATTGAAACTAACAAGATACTCAGGAAATGAATTAATAATGCTCTTGGTACTTGATATTAACTGCGGAACAAGCAGCTGGAAAAAGGCATATATGATCAAGAGCAAACATAATATTGATAAAAATACTGATGTATAATGAATTGGCTTTTTTCTTTTTGTTTCCGGTATTTTCAACATATTGCAAAAAGAAGGAAGAACTTTATATTCAAAAAAATCCATTAATGGTGAAAGAAGGTAAGCAATTATAAATCCATTAACTACAGGTGTAAGCACTGCCGAAAATTTTGATATTCCCTTTGAAAACGCAGAAAAATTATAGAACATGAAAGATACAAAAAGACAGGCTATGATAACCAAAAAGGCTGTAACACCCCAGTAAACATATTTTTTATCAGGCTTAAATCTCATAAGCAATTATCTCCAATATAATTATTCGCGAATTAAAAATATACGCTACTATAATTATAGACTTGAATTTATAAAAATGAAAGCCCTGTTATTAAAGACAAAATAAGCCCTAAACAACGTCCCCAGGGCTCAAAAAAAAGGACGTCAATGCATTGCAATGACGTCCCAAATTCTTAAAGCTGCTGAAGGAGCCAGTTCTGCTTGCCGATACATTCGATCAGATCAAGCTGTGCCTCTCCCCAGAACATATCCTCTTCTTCATCCTGATAATATGCTTTAAGAATATCAAAGGTTGTGTAATCATCTCG